>JBFRWR010000098.1:0-3623 GCA_051439685.1 Trichodesmium sp. | reverse complement strand
TATTTAATATTGTAGGAACTTCAGCTAATATAGAACCCATTTGGAATATGAGCAAAAGTGAGGATTAGGAGACAGGAGACAGGAGACAGGAGACAGGAGTTAGGAGTTAGGAGTTAGGAGTCAGGAGTCAGAATTTCAGTGAAATAGAATAGGGAAAAAAGTATAAAAATAGCCCCATCTCCCCATCTCCCCATCTCCCCATCTCCCCATCCCCCCATCTCTCCAGCTAATTTTATAGATCCCTTCAGGGGTTCTATAAAATCCGGTTGAACAGTTGTCATTGCGACGATAGGAAGCAATCTCCGCGCACCACTGAGATTGCTTTTTTCCACTCAGTTCCAGTCGCAATGACTTTACAGTAACTAATTACCCAGATTCTATATAGCAATTTCCATACTGGTGAGGTACAAAATTCCTTTTTTTTGGGAGTAGGGAGTAGGGAGCAGGGAGTAGGTAATAGCAAATCAGAAAAAAAACTGTACCTCATTAGCTTGAGAAACGCTATATAATTTCAAATCTTCAGTCATTTCGTTAATTTTAAAGGTCAGTTTTTCAGTTTTAGCATTAGGCAATGACTCCAAATTATTAAATTATTTATAACCGAAAAATCCTGGTCTAAAGCCGACCTTTTTCAGGGGATAAAAAAAGATAATTCCGTATTTCAATCCCGAAGCTTTTCTAGGGAATGCTGCGCAAACAGCTAGAGGTACTGTTAACTGATAACTGAAATGATTCAGCTAAACTTCCTGTTCTACAATTAAACCTTTATGTGTAATAATTTTCTCAAAATCTATAATACTCATCATTTTTTCTCGGTAAATAGCAGTTCCTAACAAATATTCATTGTGAGCTTGAGAATGATTAATTGCAGTAGGAATTGACTTGATTTCTAAAGGATTAAGATACATAACATCAAATACTTCATCTACTCTAATCCCAGCCACTAAATCATCTAGTTCAAATATTAGTGCTTTATTTTGCTTATTTTTTATTTTCTGAATAGGCATATTTAAAACACCACGAATATCTAACAAGGTGACAATTTCACCTCGCAAATTCATATTACCAAAAATATGTTCTGGAGTACAAGGAATAGGAGTAACTTTGTGAATATCCGTAAACTCTCGTACTGCTGATAAATTCATGCCAAAATATTCTTCATTTAAACCAATAACTGCTAATGGAATTAAATTACTAAAATCTTGACTTTGAGTTTCTAATCTCAAATTTTTGGCTCGTTCTTGGAAAATTTCTCTTTCCTGAGATGTCGCATTTGGGCAAAAAGTTAATTTTGACTCTTGTTTATTGTCAGCTTTTTCTAAATAATTTTCTTTAACTAAATCACCTAGATTATCTTGATTATGTATAGGAAAATCAGCTACTTCTTCCATATATCTAATCAGATGATCGCTAGATAATAAACTAATTAACCTTTCTTGTAACTTAGCTAAACCTGTAACTAAATGTAATTTATGATTTCGATCGCTGCTGCGATGAAATGAATCTCCATGACTATATATGTCAGTTGTTATTTCTGTTGAGGGAATAACTTTTACCTCATCAACTTGATTGACAATAATTCCAATTGTAGATTTATCTGACTCTACCACAACCACACTATCTATGATAGAATACTCTCGTTGTTGATATCCGAGACGAAGATTTATATCCATAATTGGTAATATATATCCCCTGAGATTAATCACCCCAATAATAGGGTCTGGCATTTCGGCGATCGGCGTTACTTCTGGCAATAAAAAAATTTCTTTAACTGACAGTACATTGATGCCATAAAAACAGTTATTATGTAAAAATATTAGATATGCTTGATTTTCCATATTAGTTTTTTATCAAATATTATATAGGACTTGCTATAGCAATCTAAAAGTATTAGCAATTCTAAACCTTTATGCTTTAAAAAGTGCAAGATGTTCGGTATAAAAAGCTGAAAAAGTTAGGATTTTAGGCTGACTATGGCAGAAAAATTAAGGGATAATATAGAATCAGGATAATTACTATAGCTTGCGTCATTGCGACTGGAACGGAGTGGAAAGAAGCAATCTCAGAGGTTTAAGAGATTGCTTCCTCTCGTCGCAATGACGACTGTTCAACCCGATTCTATATAATTTGCAGATAACCTTCTTATATCATGTCCGGATAAGAGCGTGATAAAAAAACTTGCTCCTCCTTAATACTTGAAAACTTCCTCTTCTTCCCTCCTGACTCCTTTAGGGACGTTGAATACAACGTCCCTACGACTCCTATTTCCTATCTCCTGTCTCCTGTCTCCTGTCTCCTGACTCCTCCCTAATTATTTATAACTGTTCAACCGAACATGATATTATATATATAGAACCCGGTTGAAAAGTCGTCATTGCGACAATAGGAAGCAATCTCCGCACACCTCTGAGATTGCTTCCTTCCACTCCGTTCCAGTCGCAATGACGCAAGCTATAGTAATTACCCGGATTCTATATTAAACCTCGCTTTTTAATTTCATAGCAGTTTCACTCAGGTTTTTTGTGCCAATTTTTGTCTGATAAATACCAGTTTTTGTTTGTTGAGCTACAGTATTAAGATCATTCATAGCTTGAAGAATTTGTTGAATCGCTGTAGCTTGTTGTTCCACTATTAAAGCAATTTGCTGACTACTTAATGCACCTTCATTTGCTACCTTCTTTACCCCACCAAATATCTTTACCATTTCCTGGGCAATTTTTTCACTTTCAACAACAATTTTGGTTCCTTTATCGGTAACTTTTACTGTTGATTTAATACTACTATTAATATCAACAATTAAACCATCTATTCTCTCAACAGACTCTTTACTTTGATCTGCAAGTTTACGAATTTCACTAGCAACAACTGCGAAACCTTTACCATTTTCTCCCGCTCTTACTGCTTCTACAGCAGCATTCAATGCCAATATATTAGTCTGGTTAGCCAAATTATTTACTAGATTTGTAATATTGCTGATCTGTTCAGTTTGCTCACTTAATTGATTGGTTTGTGCAGCGATCGCTTCTACTGTATTTTTTAGTAAGTTCATTCTCTCTAGAGACTGCTCAACAGAATTAATACCTTCAGAGGCAAAATTTAGTGCATTTCTAGCTGTTGATGCTGCTAATTTTGCTTGTTTTGCTGTATTGTTTGAGGTAGCATTTAACTCCTCCATAGTAGTAGTAGTTTCAGTTACCGCTACAGCTTGTTTTTCTGTTATTATTTCCTGTTGTTCTGTCGCGCTAGCAATTTGATTTGCACTCTCTGTAATAGTTGAAATTGTATCTTTCAGAGTTTTATTAATCGAATTACTAAACAAGAAACCAAAAGGGGAGGCAATAATTGCTGCACTAACTAACAATAAGCCAAATATTAGTAGAGTTTGTTGATGAATTTTCCTCGCTTTGTTTCTTTCATTTTCTGCTTCTAAAGACTGCAAATAACTGAGTCTTTTAAGTTTTTCTGTTAAAGGATCAATGACGTCATATAAATCAAGGGAAAAATTACTTACCTCAGACATATTTTCTGTTGACAATACTTGCTTTAGTTCCTGAATTCTTCTATTAGCAGGTTCTAATAAATTTTCTATTTCTTGAACAAGCTGTTTTTCTTCTTCAGTAAAA
>JBFRWR010000097.1:0-13355 GCA_051439685.1 Trichodesmium sp. | reverse complement strand
AATTATCAACGGCGAACAGTAGGGCATTTATTTGATGATATGGATTGGCGCAGAATGCGGATGGACCCCACTGATATTGCTGATATTACAGGTGCAACCTATACATATTTAATGAATGGCATGGCACCAGAGTCTAACTGGAGTGGCATATTTAAGCCTGGTGAAAAAGTGCGACTGCGTTTTATTAATGCTTCAGCAATGACTTTTTTTGATGTGAGAATTCCCGGATTGAAAATGACGGTAGTACAAGCAGACGGTCAAAATGTGCAACCTGTAACTGTGGATGAATTTCGGATTGCTATTGCTGAGACTTATGATGTAATTGTTGAACCTGAAGAGGAGACTGCTTATACTATTTTTGTAGAAACAATGGATAGAAGTGGTTATGCTCGTGGAACTCTTGCGCCTCGTCTGGGTATGACTGCACCTTTACCGGAACGCAGAAAACGCCCACTAAGAACTATGGCGGATATGGGTCACGATCATGGCATGGAGCATTCTGCACATTCTCAATACTCTCCAAATATGAATCAGATGGATCATTCTCAACATAATAGTGGGATGGAGCATTCTCAACATAACAGTGGAATGGAGCATTCTCAACATAACAGTGGGATGAATCATTCTCAACATAACAGTGGGATGAATCATTCAACCCAAACAGAAACAATACCTCATCAAGAAGCCGTAATCCACGGCCCAGATCATCATGGTTCAGGTAGTGCGGGAGTAGCTATGATGTCAAAAAGTAGGCTCCACGAACCAGGTATTGGATTGGAAAACACAGGTACTCGCGTTCTGTTATACACCGACTTACGCAGTCTGAAACCTCGTGAAGACCAAAGAAAAGCCGAACGAGAAATAGAACTACATCTCACTGGAAATATGGAAAGGTATATGTGGTCGTTTGATGGGAAGAAATATTCAGAAGCAAAGGAACCAATTCAATTTTATAACGGCGAACGACTACGACTTACCTTTGTCAACGATACGATGATGGAACATCCGATCCATTTACACGGAATGTGGATGGAACTAGATAATGGAGCAGGTGCTTATAAACCACGCAAACATACTGTTCTGGTTAAACCTGCCGAGAGAATGTCTGTAGATGTGACTGTGGATGTACCTGGTAATTGGGCGTTTCATTGCCATTTGCTCTATCACATGAAAGTGGGAATGTTTCGTATTGTGTCTGTAACTGATAAGGTAGAAAAAGCATAATAATGAAATTTTTGCATAAGTTCAGAATAGGGAAAAAAATCTCTACCAACCCCTCTGGGAAAGAGATAGGGAAAAAAATCTCTACCAACTCCCCTTGGAAAGAGATAGGGAAAAAAATCTCTACCATCTCCTATGGGTAAGAGATAGGGAAAAAAATCTCTACCAACCCCCCTTTGAAAGGGGAGAGACACAAAAGAGGATTGAATTTTTACTCTGCCGTACTAGGTTTAGTCAGTTTTGTCAGCTACTTCAGTTATGCACCAGTAGTTATGGCAGAAGAAAAACAGATAGGCGATCGCTCGACTAATCTTGCTCCTACTTGGGAAATTGCTAATGAGTACAACCAGGAAAATTTCCCTTCACCAATTAAAGATAATCAAATATTTTGGTTGTTGTTAATTGAAGAGTATTGACTTAATCAAATAATAACGATATAATACCTTAAAAAGCATACTATTAAAGTAGACTGTTCTCACTCATTTACATGAAGTCCATTAGAACCAAGCTCAAACTTAATAACAAACAGAAAACCCTCTTGGCTCAACACGCAGGTTACTCACGATGGTGTTATAATTGGGGGTTAAGTTTGTGGAAGGCAGCTTACAGAGATGGTTATAAACCTAATACTCGTAAACTTAGAGAGGTTTTTACTAACCATACAAAACCTCTTTACCGCTGGATGAAAAACTTGTCGTCTAGAGTTTATCAATACGCTTTCATCCACTTAGGTGAAGCATTTAAGAGGTTTTTTAAAGGTAGTGGTAAATATCCAAAATTTAAGAAAAAAGGTAGGTCTGATTCTTTCACAATAGATAATTGTGGAAAACCAATAGAACTTAATGGTTGGTCTCACAAGTTACCTTTTATCGGTATTGTTAAGACTTATGAACCCATTGAGGCGACAACCAAAAAAATCACCATTAGTAGACTTGCAGGTGATTGGTATCTTAGCTGTAGCTATGAATTTAATGCAACAACTACACCCAAAAAAACTGATGTTATCGGTGTAGATTTAGGTGTGAAAACCTTAGCTACATTGAGTGATGGAAAAGTCTTTGAAAGTGTGAGATCGTATCGCCAGTTTGAAGCTAAGTTATCAAGAGAGCAACACCTAAATCGTCACAAAGAGGTAGGCTCTGCTAACTGGAAAAAGGCACAACAGAAGATAGCTAGATTGCATAGAAAAGTAGCAAATATCCGTAAAGATGCACTTCATAAATTGACAACATACTTAGCCAAAAACCACGGCAGAGTCTCAATTGAAGATTTGAATGTAAGCGGAATGTTACGCAATCGTAAGCTAGCAAAATCAATAGCAGACCAAGGATTTTATGAGTTCAGGCGACAGCTAGAATACAAGTGCAAATGGTACGGTTCTAAGCTAGTGGTAGTTGATAGATTTTTTCCATCATCAAAGACTTGCAGTAGGTGTGGTCATGTTCAGGATATGCCCTTGCATCTGAGAACTTATGATTGCCCAGAATGTGGGTTATCAATAGACAGAGATTTAAACGCAAGTATAAATTTAAGAAATGCGGTCGGCTTGACCGTTAATGCCTGTGGACGGAGTGCTGCCGACAGTTCCGGTGGAAGCAGGAAGTAAACATTAAAATGTCGCTATATGACGTTTTATATCGGTTTTATGAAGCAGTTAGAATATCGCGTTAATGATGCTGACAGTAGTTTTAATTGGGATGCTCATGGTTGGGTTGGTGGCGACTACAGAAGGTTGTGGTTAAAAACCGATGGTGAAGTTAATACCGAAGATGGGGAGGGAGATGCGGAAGTACAACTACTCTACAGTCAGTTAGTCTGGTCTTTTTGGGAATGGCAAGCTGGTGTGCGTTACGACAGAATATTTGGCTCTGAGTCTGACGGACGTGCTTTTGTAGTGTTGGGTTTGCAAGGATTAGCTCCCTATTTTTTTGAAGTAGATGCTGCTATTTTTGTCAGCGAAGATGGGGATATTTCTGCCCGCTTGAGTGTAGAGTATGAATTGTTGCTTACCCAACGGTTAGTATTGCAGCCAGAATTTGAAGTTAATGTGGCAGCACAGGAGGTTGAAGAATTTGAAATTGGTACTGGTTTTAACGATATGGAATTAGAAATGCGATTGCGTTATGAATTCAGTAGTGCCAACAAACATAATTTTTGATCTATTTTGATATACGCAATAGTATAACACAAAGCTTCGTTGATAACTAAAGTAGGAGTAATTTTTATAAATAGTGGTAAAAAATATAGTACTAATAAATTTAATATAACAATTCTTATATTGGATCAAGAGAAAATGTTATGAATTTTAGGGAATAGTTAATACTAGATTTTGTGTAATACAAAATATAAATAATACTTACGCATCTAGCATCAAAGTATCAGGTTGATATTCCTTTAACTCAATAAGAAATTACTTTTGACTTTTAACTTGCCCATAGCAGTATGTCACTCAAAAATGCACCAAAACAAGCTATTTCAACAAACCCGCCTTTCTCTAGCTGGTTGGTATATTACAGTAATGGGTATTATTCTCAGTATATGCACTTTAGGATTTTACGAAGCTATTCTCCACGCTCACCGAATTACCATTGACCGAGAACTTAAGTCAGTGGCAACAACAATACACAACAGTTTAAAAACTGTTCTCGAACAACCTCCACAAATAACACTCGCAGCAACTCGCATCTTACCTGATTTTTGTTTAGTGGAAACTTCCTGCAATTTTACTGAACCCCAGACAGGAGTTCCCGAAACTGAAAATTATTATTTGCGCTTACTCGATCGCTCTAACAATTTAATCGTAGTAGCAGGGTTACGACCAAAAGAACTGCAACTCACTCAAAACACACCACAGCTACAAACGATTACTGTCAATGGCAAACGTTATCGACAAATCTCTTTAATGCTGCATACTCAGGATGACTTGGAGTGGGGATATCTTCTGGTGGGGAGAAGTTTGCAAGATTTTGATGAATATATCAAAACAGTTACTTATATTTTACTATTGGGTTTGCCAATGGGAATTTTGTCTATCGCTGGTGCTAGTTGGTGGTTATCTGGCAAAGCAATGCGCCCTATTTACCAATCTTATCGGCAAATTCAGCAATTTACGGCGGATGCTGCTCACGAGTTACGAACGCCTTTAGCTGCTATTCGCGCGACTATTGAATCTACTTTAATGTTGCCAAAACTAACTGAGACAGAAGCTAAGGAAACTCTAGAAATAATAGGGCGACAAAATCAACGTTTATCTCAAATGGTGGCAGATTTGTTGATACTTTGTCGTATGGATAGTGGGATGGAGAAATTTCCGAGAAAACAAGAACCTATTTGTTTGAATGATTTAGTTAATGACATCGCGGAAGAATTTGGATTTTTGGCAGTTGCTAGAAAAGTAAAACTTGTATCTGAAATTAGGGTTTCTCAATCTGTGGAGGTGATGGGAAATATGGAACAATTATATCGTTTAGTTTCTAATTTAGTTGTTAATGCTATTAACTATACACCTCCAGAGGGTGAGGTAAAAATAATTTTAGAAGTTCATCTTAATTCTGCTTTAATTCATGTCAAAGATACAGGTATTGGCATTCCCGAAACAGAACAAAAACGAATTTTTGACCGATTTTATCGTGTAAATAGTGATCGTTCTCGTCAGACAGGAGGTTCCGGATTAGGTTTGTCTATTGCATTAGCCATCTCTCAACTTCATCACGGTAATATTACTGTTCAAAGTGTACTTGGTAGAGGCAGTACATTTACTTTAAAATTACCTTTTTTTTAATACAGCTAATAAGAATTTTATTGATTATTAAAATACTGTCAAATCTAATGATATATAGATTCAAGTTTTGGTTATGACAATAAATTTTGGTTGTCAGGAAATAGGTAATATCATGTTCTGATAATCACTAGACATCTCCGGAAAATAAATAAACCTCTTATTTAGATCGGCTAAAGAAAGAAAAAATTACCATTAAAAATCATTTTTTCTACCTTGTTCGTGAAAATATATCGCCTATTCCCTGTTCCCTACTAGGGCAAAAAATCTATATCTTTTTCGGAGAGGTCTACTTATAATAATTTTTTTGTTTGTAGTATAGCTTTCAGCCCTACCTAGAGTTAGCGCTAAAGCCCTACTATGAGTTTTAATTATAATAACTATTTAACCGAACATCATATAATAGGGAAAATAAATATCTAATAACTTATTTGCTTAGTGCTATAATTGTAGTTTGCAGAAAAAACATTTGGAATCAAATGTAAAATCTCCACAATATTAATTATGAAACCAATTAATCGCCGACAATTTTTAATCCTAAGTTATAGTAGTATCATGGCTACTTTAATGTCTCAATGTAGCCTAGCTAATACTCAAGAAAATAAACAATTTTTTTCATCATATCCTCAAATTAATCAGAGCCAAGATAGAATTTTAGAAGTTTATTTAACAGCTAATTATAATCAAATAAATCTGGGAAATAAACAAGCTTATGTATTAAGTTATAACGGACAAATTCCCGGACCAAGACTAGAAGCAAAACCAGGAGATACTATTAGGATTAATTTCACTAACAATTTACCCCAACCCACAAATCTTCATTATCACGGTCTGCATATTCCCATTACTGGAAAGGCTGATAATGTCTTTCTTCATATTCCACCAGGCGATCGCTTCACATATCAATTCCAAATTCCTGAAAATCATCCTGCTGGAATTTTCTGGTATCATCCACATTTGCATGGTTTAGTAGCGGAACAATTATTTGGGGGGTTGGCGGGATTATTTATTGTTCGGGGAGAGTTGGATGAAATTCCCGAAGTGAAAGCTGCTTCAGAACAATTTTTAGTGTTGCAAGATTTTGCCTTAGACCAACAAGGAAATATGCTCCCATCCCAGGAACTCTCAATAATGACTGGAAGGGAAGGAAATTTGATTACTGCTAACGGTCAGTCTAACCCTAACTTTACCATTCCCGCTCAAGGTTTATTACGATTACGAATCCTTAATGCTTCAAGTTCCCGGTTTTATCGGTTGTCTTTAGAAGAACACCCATTTTATTTAATTGCTACTGACGGAGGTGCATTAGCTGAACCCGTAGAAATGTTAGAACTCTTACTCACTCCTGGAGAACGAGCAGATATATTAATCCAAGCTAATCGAGAACCAGGAAAATATCATTTGTTGAATTTGCCCTACGAACGAGTGGGTATGGGTATGATGGGTAGAGGTATGATGGGGAGAAATATTCCTGAAAATCAACCGCAAGTCTTAGCAACAGTAAGTTATGACCAACAGGTTGCTGCTGTACCACTGCCAAGAAAACTAATCCCAGTTCCAGCATTGCCAGAACCTGAAAAAGTACGTCGTTTTCAGATGAATCATGGCATGATACCCGGTCAAGGAATGGCATTTTTGTTTAATGGTCAGTCATATAAACCAGACAGAATTGATACTCAAGTTCAGCTAAATACGCTTGAAGACTGGGAACTAATTAATACAGGTATGATGGATCATCCTTTTCATGTTCATACCAATGCTTTTCAAGTTTTGAGTCGGAATGAGAAACCAGAACCCTATCGTGCTTGGAAAGATGTGGTTTTGGTTAAGTCGGGGGAAACAGTTTTAATTCGGATGCCTTTCCGAGATTTTGCTGGAAAGACTGTTTACCATTGTCATATTCTCGACCACGAAGATTTGGGAATGATGGGAAATTTGGAAATTATCCCAGGGGATAGGAAACAGAGAACAGGGAACAGTTAGAAAAACATTTCCTGATTTTTCCAAGCAGAGAAACCGGGTTTGTATTAGATGGTTTACCATTATTATATCCGGTTAAATAGTTATAATTAAAGTTCGTAGTATAGCTCTCAGCCCTATCTATAGTTCGGGCTAAAGCCCTACTACAAACAAAAATTTTTTTTATCACTGATTATCCGGACATGATATTACAGAGAATTACCATATCTCCTAGGGAAAATGGCATTTGCCCCCTAAAGGTAGGGTATTTTCTCAGAGTTTGTGTAAATCCTATATTTTTATTGTTGGGTTGCGCTGTGGCTTAACCCAACCTACAATAATATAAATGTAGTTTCTAAGCTTGCTCTTAAAAATTATTTGAGGTAATAGTTATGAAAAAATTTTTCTCTAATTGGATGCAGTCTCTAATTGCTAGTGTTGCAGTTGCTGGAGTTTTAGGAGTTGCATATTGGTCTTTCGTTGGTTTGCCAGAAAATCCCACTTTTAGTGCAACAACTCAGACTGTGGCAAATTCTGGTTCACCTACAACAGACTTAGCACCACAAGCACTTAATATCACCGTCTACCGTACCCCCACTTGTGGATGCTGCAAGGGTTGGGTGGAACATATTAAGGAAAATGGTTTTCAGGTAACTGATATTGTCAAACCTGAGTCAGAAATTAAAACTATTCGTCAGAAGTATAATTTACCCTCTAACTTAGCTTCTTGTCACACAAGCGAGATAAATGGTTATCTTGTAGAAGGTCATACTCCAGCAGCAGACGTGAAACGTTTAATTCAGGAAAAACAAAATATTGCTGGAATTAGCGTTCCCGGAATGCCAATTGGTACTCCTGGTATGGAAGTAGGCGATCGCCAAGAATCCTTTAATGTATTTGCCTTTCAAAAAGATGGTCAGACTAAAATTTTTAATTCCTATAAATTTTAGAATTTTTAACAGATAAATTTAGATTTATCAATATTGTTAGAGGGGGTTAATTGATAATTGATAGGTTAATAAATAACCTTTTGATATAGGAAAAAATCTAGCGTTCAAAACCCGCTTCATCTACTCCAATCCGAGATTGTTGGCAATAAATTCTGTGGCTGCATTCCTATTTAAAGGTTTGGCAAATAAATAACCCTGTCCATAGTTACATCCTAAATTTTTTAGGTATTCTAACTGTTCAATAGTCTCAATTTCTTCTGCAATTCAGTCCATTTTTAAACTTTGTGCTAAAACAATCACCGAACGCACAATTTCTTGAATTTTGGGTTCAACATTCAAATTAGTGACAAAAGAACGGTCAATTTTTAAAATATCTATGGGATAGGTATGAAGATAACTCAGAGAAGAATATCCTACGCCAAAATCATCAATACATAACTTAATTTGCAGAGATTTTAAATAATTAAGAATATGGGCGATTACTGCCTCCTCTTGGACTAAAATATTCTCGGTAATTTCGATTTTTAAAAAGTGAGGTGGAAAGCCTGTTTCTTCTAAAATATTCTCTATTTCATCGAGTAATTGGGGATGTTTGAGTTGGATTAGAATAGTTAATTTTATAATTATAGCTTATGTTAAATCAAGGGCAAATTTATTTTCTAGAGATATCTAGTTATAAATTCTCCCCTATAATTTCCAGTTATATAGTCATTCTGAATAAGACTGGGACGAGTGTTTCTTTTCTGGAAAGGGTTTCAGCAAAAAAAAGTGTTTCATCCTTATTTGAAATGATTATAATTACTCTAACGCTCTCTAAAAATTTGGGAAGGAAAACATCCTTGTTGGAAGTTAATAGAAAATATAATTGAGTTTTGATTTGCATAAGAGCTAATAATAGGAGGTAATCTATCTATTAAAGATTACCTTTTGCTCTGATTAATTTTTTGCTGAATGTTAGTTGGTAATTATTAAACTAGATTTAGTCTGAACTACTTGCTCATCGGCACTTTTGGGAAAATTGCCTTTTTGATAAGCGGTAATTTGCTCATCACTCAATAAGTCCATAAAATCTGCTAACTCACTATAAGTCACACAGCGAACTTCGGATAAACCACAAACAGACTCAGCAAACCGAAACATCGCATTCCAGTAAGCGCCGTTATTCCAAGCTGAAAAATGATGTCCGATATGTATCGGCGCGCGGTTGCCATTGTAGTTTTTCTGAAAATATTTCATATAAGTTTTAAACGTATCCTCTGCATAACGTTTAGCATTTCGAGGATTAGGTTTGGCACGAGAATGCAAATAATAAAAATTGTAATCCATTGACAAAACGCTCTTGCCACGAGAATTAGTCAGACTAGCTAGGGGAAAATTCCAAATACCATTTTCTTTTCGCGGCCAATAGTTAGAAGTTCCTACCTTACTGGTATCGTAACGGAAACCATTTTTTGCTAGAGTCTTATACAAACCAGGACTTCTAGCTAATAAGGGAGCGCGAAAACCTTCAATAGTAGAGCGATCAAATACTACAGACACTTGTAGATCATTAATCTGATCAGCTTCAAACAGAAACTTATCAAAATATTGAAATTCTTCACTCCAGTCTTTCTCACTCCATTTACTGCCATTGAAATGACCAACTGCATGAGACCCGATCTCGTGACCTTCCTGATAAGCGAGGTTAACCTGTTCAATTCGCTGACTAATCTCTTCAGGTTTCCCTCCCCAACCAATATCAGAACGACCTTTTCCTTTCCCTCCTGGAGCATTATAGATTTTCCGTTTGTCGTTGCTGACAAAATAGACCCCACTCACAAAATAAGTGAAACGAACCTTAATCTCTTTTTTCTCCATTTCCTTAGCAAAGTTGCGCGATCGCTTCCAAGCATCTAGGGAACTGGAACCGTCAAAAGCTAACATCACAAACTGAGGTGGTCGCTCTTCTGTTTTAGTAACTATCCCTTGCTCTTGCATCAGCTTGTACAGAAAACGTGCATTCCAAAGGTTCAACTGACAGCTATTTCCACCATTAGCTTGAATACAAGCAGATACTAATTCTTCAGTAAAAGGGCCAATCACATTATTATCTTCAACGCAATAATCAATTATTTTGTTGAGACGCGCTCCTTCTGGACAACGTTCATTTCCGTAAGCTTTGAGAAATAAATTTTCTGACCATTGGTTGCTATAGCAACTACCACCACCGCCCCAGTCTTGGCATTTTTTAACCATTGTTTTGGTGAATGGACCAATAACGTATTTTCCATATTTGGTGTAGTAACCACCTTGGTCATTTATGGGTTTTTTTTCAAATTTTAATGTCTCGGACTGAGAAGCATTACTGTTAGTTGTTGTGGAGTTGGTGGAAAGATTTAATGTGTTTCCACAGGCGGATATTAATAGCAAGGTACTATAGATTAAGCCCCAATAGTATGATTTGAGTTGTCTCAGCACTTTCAAACTTACTCCTACAAATTTTAATTATCAATGTGTGATTGATCATCAAAATACATGAACTATAGCTATTATTCAACTTTAATCTGAAGACAAATATCAAATTTATGATTGAGTCTGGTTAAATGTTTATCAAAAACCTTAGAGGAAATATTTTTTTGTGGGAGATTAATTAAGCTAAAATTTTACCGAATAATTAAGGTTTAAAGCCTCTGATTTAAAGGAGAAGCAAGAAAAAATTTTCCTTTTACTGAATCCTCTTCCTTTTAAGGAGAGGTAATTATCAATTATCCATTATCAATTATCAATTATTGAACTATTCTCTTAGGAATTAATTTGTTGTACAACATAATTGTATACAGATTCAATCTCACGAAAATATTCTGATTCATTAGCATTATTTGACACAAAAAATAAAGTCAAACATTTTGTCGTTGTTTCTTCTGATTCTAAATTATCATTACCCACCACAACTTTGACCGGATTATCAAAAAAATGATTATTTGTCGATTCAGCTATTTGATTAAAAGTATTCAATAACTGTTGATATTCCTCCTCGTTACGGGGTATTACTGCCACATATCTTTGTCTCATCGGTGTATTATTTGTAGACAAGTGACCTTGACAACTAGAATAAGTTATACAATTTAATTTCAGAATTAAAGCAATAGTTAAATCCCTAACTCCAGTTTCAATTGACCGTTTAAAATAACGATGATATTTAGTAAAAATTGGCGAATCACAACAGGTTGCTGTGCCATCAGTATTAATATTACCGTTAGGACTTTGTTGAAAAATATCAAATTCTGTTACTTCAACAAATCTATCTTCCCAAGCATCAATAAAAGAGTTTAAATTACTAAATTCAGTCATGCTTTACCCTTTTCCCTAATCTGAATAATCTCAATTTTTCTTAAAATTATACATTGAACTGTTGTACCAAACATACAGCAGATTCCAAGTATATGAAGTACAGATATTAATAATTAAATGTTTGTAGTGTGGGCAAAATGCCCACGGTGTACCTCACGCCTCGTGGAATCTGCTATAATATAGCAATCCTATTTTATTCGTGTCAAAAATATTGCTACTTTTTGAGAATAGGTTTGGAGATAATAGGTTAAAATTTTCGGAGTTGATTTCTAGTTTATAAAAAAAATAATTCCAGAGATTCTGGAATTATGGTTTTATATTACCAAGACAAAAAATAGGGCGTTGGTAATTGGTTGGATGATTTTCTACTAGGGGTGATACTCACAAGTTACTCTGGTTAAATATTTAGAGGTATTAAAAACAGATTACTTTTAAAGTTTCATCTCTTGATTTACCAACGCCAAAAATAGTCTAATATCAAATAAATATACAAATTGATGCTATAAACATATATAGAAATCCTATTTTATTTGTGGATAAAAATCTTACTGCTTTTAGGAAATAGGGAACAAGCAACAGGCAACAGGTAAGAGTTTCAGTTTTTTTATTTACTTTTTGATTTGTTGCAACCTGTGCGCGGATTGCTATATCAGTTCTCCACAGTTCTTACACTTTCTATCAATTATTCCTAGCCAACTTTACAGCAGTTTTCATTTCAGTAGACCACAGTAGGGATGTTGTATACAACGTCCCTACAGGGTTTTGGTTATAGTGATGTGGTTCATCAATTTGAAAAGTGCTGTAAAGCATTCAGGTATGATAATCATTTCAGTTAACTAGGCTATTTATTATGAGTCAGCAGTCAGAATGAATAGCTTCGATAACATTTTTACTTCATAAATTATCTTTTTTATTATTGGCAACATTCTTTTTTGAAATCACGATAATGGCTGAATGCTGAATGCTTAGGTATTTCAGATTAACCTCTAATCATTTATACAAATTTCCCAAAATAATACTCTACTTATACAAAAGTTGAATATAACTAATTTTAACTAACTAAACTGTAGTTTATCCCGTCCGCTACCTCGTTCATCAGAATATATTCTCAATTGAGTTAAACATTGTTGGATGTTTGAGGTAGAATAATCTACTTCCAATCTACAGCACTGGTGGGATAAAAGGATTGAGACTATAAGAAAAATGCACAGATACAATAAAATACCCATAAGTTTACATTTTCAATACTAGGAGTTTCTGCTACCTAATACAAAACTTATGCAGTATCTTCAGGATAAGATGGGTGATCTATTTTATATTACCTTAATTAATTGTAAGGCCAACAACCTATAGCTGAGTCTACCTGCTTGAATAAGAGTTCTAAGCTAGAGGAGTTATCCAAAACTAGATCCGCCTTTTGACATTTTTCTTTCAGGGACATCTGATTATTAATTCGAGTGTCAGCTTGTTGTTGAGTTAAGTTATTTCGTTTTATCAGTCTGTCTATTTGTTGTTGGAGTGGAGCGTATATTACCCAAATTTCTGTTACTAGATCGGTCATTTTAGCCTCAAATAACAGTGGTACAACTAATACTACTATCGGGTATTCATTAATAGGTTGATTAAATTTCAAATCTATAGATGTTTGATGTTGAGATTCACTATTTTTGACGACAAAATCATGAATCTTCTGCTCAAAGCGATCGCGAACGTAAGGGTGAATTTGTTGCTCCAACCAATATAATTCTTTTTGATTGTTAAAAACAATTTCCCCTAATTGTCCTCTATCTAGGCTACCATTGGGCAATAGAATATTTTGACCATAACGTTCTACTATACTCTCAAAAATTGATGAACCGGGTTGTACAGCTTCCCTCGCATAAATATCTGCATCCAAAATAGGAAACTGGTACTTTTGACTCAAATAATTAGATACAGTAGTTTTTCCTGTCCCAATACCGCCAGTTAAGCCAATCAAACGCATACTTTATAATTTTTTACTTGAGATTATGGTCAAAAACATGGTGATAATTAAAAGTTTAGATTAGATTAGAGTAGAAACTAAATCATACTAACTTTAAATCAAATTACTTGTATATACTAATCGTAAATTATTT
>JBFRWR010000096.1:0-3500 GCA_051439685.1 Trichodesmium sp. | reverse complement strand
GCAATTACTCGGAGAAAGTGATACCCAATTGCAAGAATGGAAAGGGAAAATCCTAGAAGCATTAGGAGAAAACGGACAAGTTCTCATCGAAGTCATTCCCGAACTCCAATACATCATCGGACAACAGCCACCAGTGCCAGAACTATCAGGCAGTGCAGCCCAGAACCGCTTTAACCTCCTGTTTGAGAAATTCATCGCTGTCTTCACCACAAAAGAGCATCCTTTAACAATCTTTCTCGATGACTTGCAATGGGCAGACTCAGCATCGTTAAACTTATTGAAAGTATTGATGGGAAATACTCAAACGGGATATTTGCTGCTGTTGGGTGCATATCGAGATAATGAAGTCTTCCCCGCCCATCCGTTGATGTTATGTTTAGGAGAATTAGAGAAACAAAAAACAACAATTTCGACTATTACTCTCGCGCCCTTGTCTGTGAATCATATCAATCAATTAGTGGCAGAAACTCTCAGTTGTTCGGTGGAGTTAGCTGCTCCTTTAACAAATTTAGTTTATCAAAAGACGAAAGGAAATCCCTTCTTTACAACTCAGTTCTTAAAAGGATTGCATGAGGATGAATTAATTACTTTTAATCAAGATTTGGGATATTGGCAATGCGATTTGGTAAAGGTGCGAGATGCAACTCTCACGGATGATGTGGTAGAATTTATGGCTCTGCGGTTGCATAAGTTGCCTGAAGCTACACAAAATGTTTTGAAATTGGCGGCTTGTATTGGCAGTCAATTTGACTTAGAAACTTTAGCGATTATCTGCGAAACTCCTGACGAGGAAGTTGCTGCCAATCTGTGGAGCGCACTGCGAGAGGGACTGATTGTACCTCAAAGTCAAGCCTATAAGTTTTTTCAAGGATGGAAAAAAGAGGAGGATAATGCCGAGGGGATTACAGTAGATTATCGGTTCTTGCACGATCGCGTTCAACAAGCTGCTTATTCTTTAATTGCTACTGAAGAAGAAAAAGTAACGCATTTAAACATAGGAAAATTATTATTAGAAAAAACGTCTAATGAGCAACAAGAAAGCAAGCTATTTGATATAGTCAATCATTTAAACATTGGTATTGAGCTAGTAACCAGTTCTAGGGAACGAAATGCTCTGGTGTTGTTGAACTTAAGAGCAAGTCAAAAGGCAAAAACTGCAACTGCTTATGTAGCTGCGAGTCGTTACTTGGCGATCGCTATGGAACTACTGCCTGAAAATTCATGGGAAATTCAGTACGATCTGACGCTAGAGCTACACGAGGCAAGAGCAGAAATTGAGGATTTGAAAGGAGAGTTTACTGCCTCAAAAAAATACATAGAAGCAATTATTGCCTTTGCTAAAAAAGACCTAGAAAAAGCCAGGATTCATAAACTACTCATTGTTCAATATGCTGCAATAGCTGAGTTTGAAGCATCAATTCAGGCGGGTATTACAGGATTACAACTTTTAGGTATTGATTTCCCGCAACAGAATTTATCTGAAGCAGTTGAGCAAGAATATTCTTTAGCACAAAAAACTTTGGGAAAACGGAATATTAGCGAACTAGAGCAGCTTCCAGACATTGAGAATCCCAAAATTAAAATTGCTATCAGCTTATTACTCAGTATGCAGCCAGTTGGGTATTTCTACAAATTGGATGTTTGGGCATTAGCAATTGTGAAATGCGCTCATTTGCTGATGAAATACGGAAATACTGCTGAAGCAGCTCCTGCCTATTCACAGTATGGTATATATGTGAATCTTCATTCAGAACAATTTCGCACTGGATATGAATTCGGTCGTCTTGGCGTTAACTTGAGCGAAAGATATTTTAATAAAAGTCTTCAAAGTATGACTTACTGTTCCTTCGGACTGTGCTTGAGTCCTTGGGTAGAACCAGCCAAAATCAGCAACACTCTTTCTTTAAAAGGTTACAATTCGGGGTTGGAATATGGGAATTTACAATGGGCAGGTTATAATCTTGCATATCGTTTGTTTATGCTCATTTTCGCCGGAGATCATATACAAGATACTTTGAAAGCAAGTGAAGTATGCCTAGCTTTTGGCGAAAAAAGACAGGATCAAGTCGTAATTGACATGGCAAGATCGTGTCAGAAATTACTTTCCCAACTGGACGCTGTAGAATTTACGGAAACAGAAACAGCAGGACAGGAGGACGCAAATTTGATCGCAACAATGGCCTATACTCCTCAGTACCTGATTCTTAAATCCCAGATACTTTACTTGCAAAATCAACCTCAAAAGGCTCTAGAATATGCAGTGGAGGCCAAAAGTGTAGTTAAATCTATCCAAGGCAATATTTCGGAAGTAGAACATAACTTTTACTATTCTCTGAGTTTACTTGCCTTGCATCAACTTGGTTCAATAGATGTCAACTCATCCGATTGGCAACAAGCGATCGCTAATCAAGAACAGATGAAAATCTGGGCGGATAATTGCCCAGAAAATTTCTGGCATCGCTATTTAATTGTTGCTGCGGAAATGGCTCGGGTATCAGGTGAGATACTTGAAGCAATAGATTTCTACGAACGTGCGATTTCTGAGGCTAAAAGCAATGAGTTTATACAAAACGAAGCCATTGCTAATGAACTTGCAGCTAAATTTTATCTAAACTGGGGTAAACAAAAAATAGCCTGTACCTATATGCAAGAAGCTTATTATTGTTATGCTCAATGGGGAGCAAAAGCCAAAACAGACGACCTCGAAAAACGTTATCCCCAACTGCTCTCTCCCATTTTAGAACGGCAACACTTGAGGTTAAGTGCCAACGATACGATGGCAAATCTTACTCAAGGAACGGTGTCAAAGACCAGTTCCTCTACTGGAAACCTATTAGATTTAGCTAGCCTGATGAAAGCATCCCGCAGTCTTTCCCAAGAAATAGACATTGAGTGCGCTATTGTCAACTTCATGCAAGTTATCCAAGAAAATGCTGGTGCCGAGACCGTCGCATTAATGTTATTCCATGAAGAAACCTTAATCATAGAAGCCAAGATTACTGATGGCAAAACCCTACCTATAGAGAGCATTCCCGTCGAAGACAGTTTAGAAGTACCCAAGGCGATCGTCAATACCGTCAAACACACCCGAACCTCTTTGATCTTAGATAATGGTGCAGGGGAAAATGACTATGCGCGAGATAAATATATCAAAGAAAATCAACCTCGTTCGATTTTATGTTTGCCTCTATTAAAACGCGGACAACTCATAGGTATTGTTTATCTGGAAAACAATCGAACAATCGGAGCTTTTACGAGCGATCGTCTAGAAATTCTTGACCTTCTGTGCGCTCAAGCTGCTATTACTCTAGAAAATGCTCGCCTCTACAAACAAGTACAACAAGCACTTCAACTAGAACGAGAACTCCACGAGTTGCAACAAACACAGATCCAATTGATTCAAAGTGAGAAAATGTTTAGTTTGGGGCAAATGGTGGCAGGAATAGCCCATGAAATCAACAATCCTGTGAGTTTTATTCATGGCAATATTACCCATGCAA
>JBFRWR010000095.1:0-8292 GCA_051439685.1 Trichodesmium sp. | reverse complement strand
TTAAATCACCATTGATTGAGAGAATTCGCGTTGAGCGCAGGCCAATCTCCAGTATAGTTCCCTCTTGATTTCCAAAGCGACAATACTCTCCCACCTTAACTGGTCGGTCAGTTAATAAGATAACTCCGGCAATTAAATTTTCTATAGTTGGTCTGGCTGCTAGTGCTAGTGCCAAACCCCCAATTCCCAAACTTGCTATCACAGGAATCAGGGAAATTCCTACACGCTCAATTCCCAAAATTAGGATAGTTGTACCAATAGTCAAACTCAACAGACGGCAGGCTGTCCTGATCATACTAGCATTTAAACCCTGAGGATAAATTTTAGGAGACGCAATAATGGTCTCTGCCAAAGCGTTACCAAACAGAAAAATTATTAACGCTACCATTATCCACAAGATGATTTCTACGATGGTTAATATAATCAGGAGTAACTGTCCGCTAATATTGATCCATGAACGGACAAAATAACTAAACCCTGCCAAGCTAGCAATGACCATTAAGGGAAGCAGCAGCAGTTCCCAAGTCTGCTCTGGGATTTCGAGAATCTTTACTCTCTGCAAGTTCCACCAAAAGCTTAAATAGGAAATCAACAAAGTAATTACGAGGGAAATTACCAAACCTATCCACTGCCATACAGTCTGCTTCCAATAAATAGCTTTCAGCCAACTCGGAGAACCGTGCAACAACTTGAAAAAAACCAGCGTAAACGGTACTTCAAGACGGGTTTGATACAAACCTTCTGTCGCACCAGGTTTGTAGGGAAGATTTTTAACTTTCTCGTAGAATTTTTCAAGGTTAGCAACTGTATTAGGAGAGAATAGAAACTCTCCCGCTTGGGGTCCAGAATCAACTTTGACGATCTCAATTCTTGTATGAGGGAGCCTCCACTTTTTATATTCTGTGTCAGACCTGACAAATTCAGTATCAGGGATTTCAGCATAAGGTGGAACCTCAATTCGATCAAGGATTTCTTTGAGCAGCAGAGTTGATTCCAACTCTGTATCCTCTTTCAATCGCTGGGGAATCTTACTTAGATCTAGACAATCTCCTACTTTATCTGATATCATTTCAGTCGCCTGTTGGACTTGATCGCGAACTAAGGCTGAGGGTAATAGTCCTGGCTCTTTTAGATATTGATTCAGTCCTGCCATAAATATTTGGTAAGATTTATCAGTATTTTCCACAAAACTTCTCAGGGTAGCTTGAGGGCTAGAAGTATCTGGAGGTGCTAGAGGACTGTTTGCTACAGGGTTTGCTATAGTAGAAGTTTGCCATACAAGTAAAGCTAGTAATCCAAAAAAGACTATTTTTAGCCATTGCCACTTGAGTTTCATAACCTCATAGTTAAACAAAAGGTTGATACTCATCTAGATTACTAGAATTGTTCAGAAAAGACAAATTATTAATTTATTTTACTTGTTTCCTTAATCTGAAACTGAACTAGCATTGGGAGAACCTTTTGGTGGAAAATCCAGAGTATCACGAAGTCGATCGCGCTGTTCAGTAGACAAGTCAGGAAAAGGAAGACTACCCTTTGACCGCCAAAGCTTAACCTCAGCCTCAGCAGCGCGACTTCTCTCAGGTTCGAGTCCGCTATCTTGAGAGATATAATTCGTCTGGGAGGGAAAAGCAAAACCTGTTCCTGATGACTCAACAATATCATCAACTCGCAATAGTACATCCTCCTGAATTGCTAGAAACTCAGGTAATTTCCCCGTATCTACATAAACGAAAATTTCTACATCACGGGAATAATCATTATATCTGATTAATCTAACTCGCGCTCCCTGCTCAAGAAGTTTAGGGTGAGCCAAAATCATTTCCCGAAATTTTGTCAGGACAAACCGCAATTGGTCAGAGGTTGTCTCATAACGTAGCCCAATAGTTTGACGTAAAAGAATGCGATCGCGTCGGGTCTTATTCGCTAATTTCAGTTCTGAGAATTGAGAATTAGGTATGGAAAGTAAATCACCGTTGATTGAGAGAATTCGCGTTGAGCGTAGACCAATCTCTAATATAGTTCCTTCTTCATCTCCAAAGCGACAATACTCTCCCACCTTAACTGGTCTGTCTGCTAATAAGATAACTCCGGCAATTAAATTTTCTATAGTTGGTCTGGCTGCCAAAGCAAATGCCAGACCCCCAATTCCCACACCAGCTATTAGTGGAACAATGGAAATCCCTACACGCTCAATTCCCAAAATTAGGATAGTTGTACCAATAGTCAAACTCAACAGACGGCAGACTGTCCTAATCATACTGGCATTTAGACTCCGAGGACTAATCTTAGGAGAAGCAATAATGGTCTCTGCTAAAGCGTTGCCAAATAGAAAGATTGTTAAGCCTACCACTATCCAAAAAATTACTTCTAGGATAGTTAATATAATCAGTAGCATTTGTCCCGTAATGTTGATACCCTCGTTAAGAAAATAGCTGATCCCCACCACACTAACAATAGTAATTACTGGAGGAATCAGCAGTTCCCAAGTCTGACTTAGGCGGTCAAGATTACTAACTCTCTGCCAGTTCCAGTGAAAGCTTCTGTAGCAAACCCAGAAACCAATCGACAAAGAAATAACTAAACCTATCCACTGCCATAAGGTCTGATCCCAATAAACAACATCTAACCAACTTGGGAATATTTGCAACCATTTAGGGGGAAACAGACTACCAGGAGTAGAAATATAGAATTTATAAAATCCTCCATTAGCCCCTGGTTTATAAGGAAGAGCTTCAACTTTTTTGTAGAATTCTTCAATGCGAGCAACTGTTTCAGGAGAGAAGAGAAATTCTCCCTCATTAACTCCCTCCTCAACTTTTACAATGTCAATTTCTGTATTTGGAATAGTCCATTTAGAAAATTCATCGGAAAATTTACTCTTAGCACTAACAATTTCTGAATCAGGAATATCATCGTAAGCTGGTATCTCTATTCGGTCAAAAATTCCCTTCAGCATCAGAGTTGCTTCTAACCCCTTATCCTGTTTCAGACGAGAAGGTATCTTGCTGAGATTCAGACAACGTTCAGCCCGCTTGAAGAAAATTTCAGCCTGTCTAGCTCTTTCACGAACATACTTTGAAGGAAACAATCCAGGTTCTTCTTGATATCGTTCGTAAGCTGGCATCAATATTTGGTAAGATTGGTTAATATTCTCCACAAAGCTGCTGATAGTTCCTTGAGGGCTAGAGGTATCTGGAGGTGCTAGAGGAGTTTTCAGCACGGGATTTGCCATCAGAGAAGTTTGCAGCACAAGTAAAGTTAGTAGTGCCAAAAAGAATATTTTTACTAATCGCAACTTGAGCTTCATAACCTAATAATTAAAATTGAAGGTGTTATTCTTAATGCACCCTGAGCGGAATTTCATACAGGAAAAATTATCTTTTAAACTTGAATTACTTAGGGTTAATTTTCGGTAAGTTTACAACTTCTATAATCAACATCAGGTTTTTGCAGACAATTAATTTTATCGTTCAAGTCCCTATAAATAAGGTAAAGCGATTTCTGAGAATTAATCTACTTTTTGAACTTATGCCATCAAAAATTTTCAACTAAAAATTTCTTGCTGTTTGTCTGTAGCAAGTAAAAGATTTTTGAGGAAAACCGAGGCATAAAATATTTCTAAAAAACTAAAATAAATATGCCCTTCATCACTTCAACATTTTTGCTAGATTATTCAAAGCATTAAAGGTTTAAATCCATGCTTAACAGATAACTTGCCAATTAGCTCCATTTTTTCTACAGTAATTAAATTCCGTCCCCAAGAGAAATTAGTATATAACTTTTCAAATTCCAGTAGCATTGATTCAGCAAAACAAGCAAATAACTGACGACCTGGTACTTCCATATTGACAATATTCATAATCTTCCAGTCAATATCCAGAGAATGTTCTACAATACCACCATTAAGAACATAAATTCCTTCCTGCTGAACTTTTGTCGCCATGTTTTTTGGATAACCACCATCAATTAATAAACAGGGTTTTTTCAAAACATTTGGATCAATTTCTAGACCTTTGGGCATACTAGCTACCCAAACTATAATATCAGCCAGAGGTAAAGCTTCATTTAATTCTAGAATTTTGCCACGCCCTAATTCTGCTTGTAGATTTTTTAGTGGCTCTTGCTTACGAGCTATCAATAATAATTCTTCTACATCTGTCTTACTATTCAACCAACGACATACCGCACTACCAATATCACCAGTTGCGCCACATACTGCTACTTTTGCTTTTGATAAATCAATTCCTAACTTTTCGGCCCCTTGTTCTACCTGCTTACAAATAATATAAGCTGTGTGAGTATTGCCAGTTGTGAAGCGTTTAAATTCTAATGTAATATTGCGAATTTGCTTAAACTTCTGCAAATTAAAATTCTCAAAAATAATTGATGAAAAACCACCCAAAGCAGTTATATCAATACCATTCTTTTGAGCATGAGCCATCGCATTGATAATTTTACGGGTAGCTGCTTTGATGCGGCTAGAAGCTAGCATTTCTGGTAGAAAACAAGATTCTACATATTTGCCTTCTATTTTCTGACCTGTAATACTTGTGACTTTGATTGTATCGACTATCTGAGGTGGAGCGCTGCACCAGAAGTCAAGACCTTGATCTGCATATTCTGGATATCCTAAATCTCTTGCTACAGATTGGGCGTGTTCTAAGCTAGTTAGATGACCAATTAGACCAAACATTAAATTGTTAGTTTTGATTATTATTAGGTTAGTTATTGGTGATATTATCTGGAAATTTCAGAGGGGAATTTAGGATAATAGTTTTTATTTGATTAAACCCCATTAACCAATTCCCACTCATATATTTCTACGTTTATTAGAGTTAACTATGCGGCAACCAGACCATAAGCTGACATCCGCATAATTTCTCCAGTAGTAAAGCCAATATTGTTCAGAGCTTCACCATAAGCAATCATAAAATCCTCAACCAAGGCTTCTTTTTCCATTTCTAAGGTCTTAGCATCTTTTTCTACCTGGTTTAGCATTTTCCATACTAGAGGTAAGTTTTGGCGATTTGCTTGTTGTAGTTCTGCTTTAGAATCTGCAAAATGCTTTTGTAGCCATACTTCACCGAAGTTGAGGTGACTATATTCATCTTTGACCACACCTTCAGTAATGTTACGAGCAAAAGGGTCAGCAACAGGAATGTAAATATTGTATGCTGCGATCGCGAAACATTCAATAATTAGAGATTGAATTAACAGACAAGTTACAACATTGTTGCTAGCTGCTGCTTTTTGAAAGTTCTCATGCAGTGGCTCAAAGAACTTTTTGGCAAATTCCATATCAGGTGTAACTTTGAGATTTCGACCACAAGCTTGAAAGCCTTTTTTGTGACGATTTTCCATTTTTGATAGCTTAATCAGCTCATCCTTTTGTTCAGGAAGCATTTCAGCTAGTTTAATATAGTTTTCGTAAGCCTCTTGCTCTCCTTCAATCACAATGGCGTTGATTCGGCTATAGGCATCTTTGTAAGTTTCAGTTTCAAAGTTTGTAGTAGTTTTTTCTTCAACTTGTGGCATACGTTAGTTATCTCCTCATCAAAAAATAGTTTTAGAAGGGCAAAGAAAAATATTTGATTAATCTTAACTTAGCTTATAGTTTAATGTACCTACTTTCTGAAATAATTGCTTAGTATAGCTATAAATTTATCTATACCCAAGGCCCAATTTTCGATAAATCCTCCATTTTGATAAATTTTAGTTAAGATGTTCGTAAAAATAATTAACAAAATAATTATATATCAATCTATTGACCTTTTTTAGATGATTCAGCAGTTAACCTTAAGTTTTACTTAATTATTTAGTAAGTGAACTCTACTTTAACTATCCTCAGCAATTATTTTTCGCTAAAAATGGCCAATAATTATTGACTTTGAATCTCATTATTAGTATTAGTAAATTTTGGTCTAGATATCAAAGGTTTACCTCTATCATCTGTAAGACTTGTTGGGTATTCTTCTGACAATCCCTGAGATTGATTTGATGAAGGTGAAGTTTGATAGTCTACAGGTTGAGTTCGGTTTAGCCAGCTTTGCCAAGTATTAATTTGACTTTGGGCTGAATTGTAGG
Organism: Trichodesmium sp.; assembly: GCA_051439685.1. Taxonomy (GTDB): domain Bacteria; phylum Cyanobacteriota; class Cyanobacteriia; order Cyanobacteriales; family Microcoleaceae; genus Trichodesmium. The sequence goes on along the minus strand of JBFRWR010000095.1, from coordinate 2,205 downwards.
CAATACTATTTGCTGGAATTTTTCTAGCAATCTCAATTGCTCGTGGCACATCTCGATTAACTTCATCCATAGCGATTAACAATATTTGTTGACTCCATTGATTAATTAATTGAGAAGCCTCTAATTGTCTAGAACTAGAATTTGGTACTTGCTGTGCTAAACTAATGCCTTGAGCATAACCCTCTGCTGTTCCTGATGCTGCTGCTTGACGAGCATTCTCTAAACTTCTGTTGGCCTGTTGTTGAGTTTGCCACTGTTGGATTTTAGAACTAGCTTGAGCATAGAGCGCTCTACCTGGTTGAATTTGTTTTGCTGTCGCAATGGCCTGATCTAGATCGCCTGATAATGCCAAAATTGCTGCTTGATCAAGAATTGGTTGGTCTTGAGAGCGTTGGACCTTTCCTGTCCATCTTTGAATTTTCTGTTGAGCTTCATCATAAAGAGTCCTACCACGGCCAATTTGATTCGCTGCATCAATTGCTGCTTGGAGAGAACTAACATCACCAAAGGTTGCTAATTTTTCTGCTTTCTCCAAAAAAGGCCGATCTTCTTGTTGTTGTAGTTCTCGACTCCAACCTTCTATTAAATCAGTTGCTTCTTGTCCACGAGGATTATAAGGAGGAATAGTCTGCAATTTAGCGATCGCTGCTTTTAAGTCACTAATTCCTCTAGGTTGGGCTAATTTTTTTCCTTCTTCAAGAATAGTAACGTCTGCTATTTCTTGCTGCCAAAGACTAATTAATTCTTGAGCTTTGCTATAAAAAGGCCGTTCCGTTTCCAGTTTTTTGACTTGAGCAATAGCATCCTCTAATCCTGCTATTGTACCTAAGCTAGCTGGAGAATGGGCACGGGCTAATAATTTTATATCTGCTACTTTTGTTTGTAGAGAATCATCATTCTGGGGAACTTTATTGACTATATCAAGTGCTTCTTGCCAATTACCTTCGTTTAATTTGATCGATGCTATATCTACTATTTGTTCTCCCCAATCAATAGTTAGCTTTTGGGCTGTCTGATAGAGATAACTATTTGTTTTAATTTCTTGAGCTTGTTTAATTGCATTAGTCAGATTTTCTAGTCCACCTTCTGCTGCTTTATCTCGTGCTTCGTTTAATTCACTACCTTCTTTCTTAGTTTTTTTGATATCATTAATTAATTCCTGGTATTTTTTTGTTTCCCAGTGTACATTTTCGATAGACAGTAAATAAGAAGCCTCCGTAGAAGCTTGGTTCCATTCTTCTTTACGCAAATGTTCTTGAGTTTTCTGATAACTTGCTTCAGCTTTATCCCAGATTTTTTGCCATTCTTTAATTTGTTTTTCTACAAGTGAATAAGATGGCACTTTTTGGGGAACTTTTTTGGCAATGGTAATAGCTTCTTCTAATTTTCCATCTTGAAAAGCTAAGTCTCCCAAAGATAATATTTTTTCCGACCACTTTTCAATATAACCATCTATTTGTGGACGCATTGGATGGTCATTTGATAAAACATTTACCAGATTAATTGATTGAAGTAAACTATCTACGGTTGGGGAATTAGCTGAAACCTGGGCACAATAAAGGCGTTTACTCGCAGATGAAGTTGGCCAGTAGGTTGACTCACAATCTGCCTGAGATGGTAGCTTAAATAAAGCTGAGATGGCTGTTATACCTGCTCCTGCTGGAACTATTACGAGTAGGAACATCCAAAATAAACCATAAATAGACCAGGTTTTGTTTGCAGATTTTGGTCTTTTTTGGTCAGTTTTTTCTATTTTTTCAACTGATTTTTTTTGTTTATAGGGATATTTTTCCGGAGATTTATAGGTTTGTATTTTAGTGCTTTTTGACCTAAGTTCTTGCCGTCTTTGTTCCCTTTTTTTCCGACGTTCAGGTAGTTGCCATTGGTTTTGGTCTCTTTCTTTGATCTGGCGGAGTTTCCGCCCATGGCCTATTATTATTTTGTGCTTTTCATTCATATGCGCTTGATCCTGAACAGCAACCAACGAATTTTTTCAAGTATTTAATTAATTACTTTCTGGTTAATTTAGCCTACAAACAAGCTTTGCTCTAAATTAAATTTTAATTCAATTATCTGCGGTTTATAGGTATACACTATTTTTTTGTAATATGCAACTATAAGTTATATAGTCAGGAAATATAATTAATTACTGTAATTCTGAATTATCTAAATTTATCATAACTTTCCAAGTTTTCCTTGATGGAG
>JBFRWR010000094.1:0-3178 GCA_051439685.1 Trichodesmium sp. | reverse complement strand
ACAGCTTTTCTAACTATAGGTTTTGCGGAAGTCTGGGAAATGACAAATTTTGAACAGAAAATAGCACTTTTATTTGTGACAGTATTAGTCACAATGAGTCCTATTGCCTTATCAAGATTGAGAGATTGAGAGATTAAAAATTATTGATACCAAATCAAAAAAATAGTTACAGTCAAACCACTGACAAAACCTAGAAGTATATGAATACCAATTCCATAAAATATCGCTCAAATTAGAGAGTAGGCAATAAATAATATAAAACAGATAAGGTTTAAAAAAAACCGAATATAAATGGTTTAATTTTTACAAGATATGCTTTTGAAAATCCCTACACTTCAGTTTTACAAAAACACGCTCTATCCAAGGCAGAAACTTTTATTATCTTTTTACTTGAGTTATCAACTTACAAAGATAAGAACCACCATTCTATAATTTTTTTACAGTAAAAATAAATCACTGATTTAGATGTAAAAGCCTTGATAGGAATTTGGTATTAGAGGTTTGCCATTCTTCTTGCTCTTGTACGATAAATTTCCTACAGAATGCTCCACAAACAAACATAAATTTGCCAGACTTTTACCAAAAATTTTGTAGCAATTTTTTTTCAGCTCATTTAGATATGAATAGTTAGGAAAATTAAACTTATAAACAAACTCAATTAAATAAGTTAGCAATTTAACTATGATGAATAATTGGCAACCAGGTACTACTTTAAATAATGGCAGATATACCATAGAGAAAATTTTAGGAAAAGGAGGCTTCGGTATCACCTATTTAGCATGGAATCATCAGATTACTGCCACAAAAGTAGTTATTAAAACCTTAAACTATCAAATACAAAACCTACCAAATTTTGCCGAATTTCAAAAGCGATTTCGAGACGAAGCTGAACGACTAAAACAATGCCAACATAAGAATATTGTCAAATTTTATGATTCATTCCAAGAAGGTAAATTGTATTGTATTGTCATGGAGTATATAGAGGGAGATAACTTGCTTGATGTTATTAAAAAACAAGGAACATTACCAGAACAAAAAGCCCTGAATTATATTCGACAAATTGCTAATGCTTTGACAGTTATTCACAGTCAAAATATTCTCCACCGGGATATTAAACCAGAAAACATAATATTACGCAAAAATACAGAAAAAGTAATTTTAATTGATTTTGGAATTGCCCGTGAATTTATTCCCAATCAAATCAACAGCTTTACCCAATTTTATACACCAGGTTATGCACCCATAGAACAATATCTTCGCAAACATAAAGCAGGAGAATATACAGATATTTATGCTTTAGCAGCCACACTTTATTTACTCCTAACTAACTCTCCATTACCTAACTCTATAGATAGATATCATACTCAATTAGCAATACATAAAACCCACTTACCAAAACAAGCTCGTTTAGTTTTAAAATTGCTTTTTAAGCTGATGGGAAAACAGACTAAATATGACCCATTAGTTGAACCAAAACAAATTAATAAAAAAATTAGCGATCGCCTCAATAATGCTATTCTCAAAGGAATGGAAATTCAACCGGAAGACCGCCCTCAAAATGTGCAAAAATGGTTGGCATTACTTCAAATTCAACCTCAGAACATTATGTCTCAAATGTCTCAGGTTTCTCGCACAGCCTTTTCTCAAATGGCTACCTTACATATTCCAGGTATAAAACCTCTTTATCAAAATTCTGTCAAAACTTTTTATCAAGGAGAAACAAATGGATTACTAAATTTCACAGGTATATTTGTCTTTGTTGTTGTGATTTATATCTTTTCTCCCAAGCTTAATTTTCCAAGAAGAAATTATAACCCTTCAACTCGTAAACCTACTCCTACTATTCCTATTCCACAACAAAAATCTAATCCCACTAGACAACCTAAAAAACCACCCCAACCTTTACCCGAAACTAATATTCCAGATAATCCCAAAAAAGCTATTAATTATATAGATAAAGAAGTAGATTACGCACCTTTAGAAAAATTATTGTCATCCGATAGCTTTGAAGAAGCAGACAAAGAAACACTAAGAATTATACTTTCACTGGTAGGGCGAGAAAAAGAGTATTGGTTGAAGATAAAAGATATTAAAAATATCCCCTGCACAGACCTAGATAAAATTAATCAATTGTGGATTAACTATAGTAACGGCAAATTTGGATTTACCATTCAAAAACATATTTGGATAGAATTAGGAGGTAAATCAGGAATTTATAATGTAGGGATAGCCGATAATTTTATTCAGGAAGTCGGATGGGGAAAAAATCATAAAAGATATAAACATATTACATATAAAATTTCAGCTCCTTACGGACATCTTCCTTTTAGAATTACTTCTCAAGTTTGGGATTTTGGCGCTCCTTATTTAGCAGAAAAACTAGCAGAATGTAACATTTAATCTGCGATTTTTTTCCCTCTAAAGCATAACATCATTATCAACAGTACCAGCATCATTTATAACTTTCATAAATCCGACCCTACCGGATTCAATATAAATCATCAAAATTCAGTAATTAACAATTAACAATTAATAATTAGGGTTTGCTGAAAAAGTCTTATGGGTGAGGGTAGGAGTCAGGAGGTAGGGACGTATGGCTGCGCGACATGTTTGCGCAGCATTCCGGAACGGAAAACGCATTTTTGTTATACAACGTCCGTAGGTCGCAGGATAAATAGAGAATTTAGAGGAGGTAGGAAGAAGAATTATCTCTTGATTTTTCTGCCTCGCGTAACCCAAAATCCTAACTTTTTGCAGCTCTAGAGAACGAAAACCTTGTACTTTTTCAAGACCTAAAAAGGCTGACACCTTTATCTATAAAAGCTTTTATATTTAATCAGCAAACCCTAATTACCTCAATCCCTAAAAATGAGAGGATTAACGCTCAAGGAAAAAAAGAAATTTTTTTCTCTTTAAAAGGGGAGGCTTTTAACCAGAATTATTTAATTAGGGTTTGCTGAAAAAGTCTTTTTGGTAGGGGGTAGGAGTCAGGAGGTAGGGACGTTGCATGCAACGTCCGTACGGAGTCAGGAGGAATGGGGAATTTAGAGGAGACAGGAGGAAGAATTATCCCTTGATTTTTCTGCCTCGCGTCAACCTAAAATCCTAACTTTTTGAGCCCCGAAGATCGAAAACCTTGTACTTTTTCAAGACTTAAAAAGGCTAAAACCTTTATATT
>JBFRWR010000093.1:0-2779 GCA_051439685.1 Trichodesmium sp. | reverse complement strand
TATAACCGGATTCTATATGAAACCCAACAACGATCTTTTTTGTGTAGAAGAGCGCGATCGCTCCTTTTGTCAAACATATAATCTATGGGATAATACAGAATCCGATTGAATAGTCGTCATTGCGTTTCGGCTCTTATATCATGTTCCCCTTGCAGGGGAGCTGCGCTAACGGATAATCACTTATAATAACGTTTTTGTTTGTAGAATTGCTCTAGCCCTATCTATATATCGGGCTAGAGCAATTCTACGAGCTTTAATTATAGTAACTATTTAACCGAACATGATATTAGCCGACATGAAAAGCGCAGCTTTGCGATAGCAAGCGTCAGCGTTTGCGGAGCAGTCCGTCAGGATAGCCATCTCCGCGCACCCCTGAGATTGCTTCCTTCCACTCCGTTCCAGTCGCAATGACTTAGCTATAGTAATTATCGGGATTTGATCTTAATACCACAATTTTGTTATATCCCCGACTAGGACTTTAAGCGGATATTGGTCAATATCATAATTACTCTGAAATTCTATACGATCGCCATCACTTTCACTACTACTCATATCAGCTATTGTAAAATTAAACGAACAAATAAATCTCGGAAAATCTATATAGTTTTGATTTGTTGAACTGGTGGAAATATATTTACTGCCACTTAAAGTTTTTTGACTTTGACAATATTGAGCAGACCAATAAATTGTTGCTTTAGAATCAGGAGTAGTTAAGTTGACATAAAATCCGCCTATTCCCATCACACCATTAGGTTTTTCATACTCAAATCTACATTTTTGCTGTTGAAAAGTACAGGAAGTAAACATCTCATCTTCAGGCCAACGGTCTACTCTTTGTTCTGCCCATAATAATAAACTAACCGCACTCATAAATACTATACTTGCCCCGGTAATTCCTATTTTAATTATTCTTTCTGCCTTCTTTTTTGCCCTCCTTAATACTTGATTTGCTTCTTCTAATATCCGAGCTTCTTCTGCTTTGATACTTAAGGTATTTTCGATTTCTTGTTTATCTAATTCTTGACAAGCAGCTAAAAATAAATAATCTTCATTACTTAAGCTTTTGCCATTTGCCCATTGATTTGCTAATAACAAAGATTCACCCCGCAATAAATAAGATTTATCTCTATTTTCAGAATTCAACCAAGCATTTATCGCTTCTCTGTATAAAGGCGGACGTAAATTTGCTAATTTTTCAGCCACCCATTTTTTATTAAAAATTTTGGCATAAATAGGATTAAAGATAATTAAACTCCCATTTGTTTTTGTCACCAAGCCAGATAATATTAATTCCATTTGCTCCGGACTACTATCCAGTTTAATCTCACCTTCAACTAAAATTTTTTGGTAAATGCCTAACATTCTACCAGAAATTTGTTCGTTGCCAAGTAGACGTTTTCTAATGGTCTTAAAATGTTCTTTTTCATCTTGAGATTCCCAATTATTAATAATATATCTATCGACCAATTCCCCAATATCTGGATTTTGACTTGTCGATACTTCTGCAACTAATTTACATACCTGTTGAGTTAATAAAGGTTGTCCGCCAGTCCAATATAAAATTTTTTCTAATACAAGTTCAGGATTATTAACTTTTGATGAAAATCCCTGAATTAGAGATAATTTAGCTGACTCTAGTTGAAAACCTGTCAACTCAATCGACCGACCAATATTAAAAGGGGTACGCCATTTATCTGCAATTAAATCTGTAGGAGTTGCTACACCTAATAAACAAAAAGTTAGATGATGAAAATTTTGATTATTACCTCGACTTTCATAACAAAATCGAATTTGTGCAAAAAAATCATCAACTGAAAAATCTAAGCTGCGAACACTATCAATTTCATCAATAAAAATTACTAAATTTTTCGGATAAATGCGTTCTAATAAAACTTCTTCTATTAATTGACTCAAGCGTTGAATGGGAGGAAAAGATTTGCGATCTTCCCACCAATTACGCCAGTTAAAATTTTGAGCGAAACGACGACAACCTCTCATCAAACGGTACGCAATACCGCCATACCACTCTTCCATTGTCACATTGCTACCAATACCTTCAAGATCGACAACTATACAAGCAATATTTTCTGCTTCGAGTTGCTGCATCGTTCTCACTCGCAAACTAGACTTACCCATTTGTCGGGAGTTAAGGACATAACAAAACTCCATTTCCCTCAAGTATTGAAATAATTTTCGATCTGCTTGACGCACAACGTAAGTGGAAGCATTAAGAGGTAGACTACCACCGACATGATATTTGTTCTCAGAAATGGAGTTGTAATTCATTTTGAAGAAGGAGTCAGGAGTAATGAGTTAGGAGTAATGAGTAATCAGTAATGAGTAATGAGTAATGATAAATTTTTGTTAAGTGGGAAACCAGTTCACAAATGTTCTCGAAAGTATAACCGATATAAATTGCATCTAGCTACCACATTATTAGTTTCTCGACGCACTAAACCCAGACTTTCTAACTTAAAAGCTTCATCTTCCCTTAAATTTATCGGTTCAATACTATCAGCTACCATTTTCATTGCTGCCATCAAATTTGGATTTTCTAGGAGACTGCACCACAACTCTCGCAGATGACTTTTGTATATTCCCGCTTCAGTTGTCGCTGTGGCTAAAATTTCATCTACTGTGCTATCTGAAAACATATTCAGATAATCAAATGCGGTTTGCAGTAAATAGGGATGACCTCCAACCATTGACGTTAGTTTCTCGATCTCTATTTTAGACATATTTAATTCATTCGCTGAAGCTAATGCACATACTTGCTCTT
>JBFRWR010000092.1:0-5343 GCA_051439685.1 Trichodesmium sp. | reverse complement strand
TAGACGATAATAGAGATTATCATCTGGTTGAAATTGGACTTCAACTAGGTAAAAAGGTTTATTAGGGTTATTGTCAGTTGGTAGGAATAAACCATCTAAACGAAAAGATAATTGTTTGACTTCACGGGAGGTAAATTCATAAGTTTGAGTATTGGTATTGGGTTGGTTAATTAGTTCAAAGAAAATTGTCGGAAAATTGAGAAATATTTGATAGAAAATACTATCGGTTTTCTCAATATTTATTATTTAGGAGCAGTAGAAATATTTTAGCAAAATTTGTAGGGTGCGTTAGACGGTTAAAATTTAGACTTTGAAAGGCATTTAACAATCCGTCGTAACGCACCATTGAAGTATAAATATGTACCGACTACCTACTTTTTGAATAAACTATGAAGCTTCTGCCTCAATCCAACCTTTGACCATTTCAATAGGAATTCCAATAGGACCAAATAATACTTTCAATGCTTCGATTCCTCCTTCTTTGAGAGCGTTAATTAATCTAGCTTTTAATGTGGGATTTTGCTTAATTTCTTGTTGTAAAGTTACAGCTAAAGCACTCTGTTTTTCAATTTCTGTTGCATTTGGATAATTTTGTTCGAGTTGTTGTAAAAGCTGTTGAATTTCTGCTGCTGCATCTGCTAAGTTTTGCTTTTGTTCGGGAGGATAATTGTTAATTATTCCGCCTACATGGTTGGCATAAATTGGTCCGCCTACTTGGTTATCTTGAGGTGTTTCAGCATTGATAAATCCTCCATAAAAATTTCCACTGAATTCATTTATAGTAGATTTATTGGGGGCATCAGTCATAAAAGTATCTCCTTTATTTTGATAAGTTTGTATATAAACACTAGGGGGTTGTAACCCCTTCTTTATCATATTCTCTAAACTACAAATCCTATTATCTTTTTCCGCTAAAATAGGATTATTTAGGCTTCCCTCAGAAGGAAGTTCAGTAGTTTTACTACTATTATTTTCCTGCCACGAATCACTTATAGGTTTTTCCTTAAACTGCAACTGATCGCTTAACTTAAGTGATTGTATTTTATTATTCACCTGTTGAAAAAAATCTCCAATTCCTTCAGCAATTTGGTAATTTGAACTTCCAGAATTCTCTAAAACCCTTGGAATTGAATAGGGAACATTATGTTTGTCCAAAAACTCCGTAAAAATAGAATAGGCTTGAATATACTCCTCATATACAAGAGTCTGTTGGAAATATCTTTTTAGGAAACGATTGGATAGCTCAATCGTTGCGCCATATACATTATCTGGTAAATTTTCTAGAAAATATTGCTTGAAGTATTCGTCTGTCATTTTTTGTTTGAGCCTATTAGTCTTTCCTTAACACTTTCAAGATTTGGGTAGCAAGTTCGATCCCTGTTTCAAAATCTAAATTTCCAAGATACTGAAAAACTTCTACATTACTTGCCAAGTCTTCTGGTAGCTTATTTCCCTGATGTACCAGAAGAGTTCGTTGAGGGAAAAGAGCTAGGAAAGCTCCCAAATCAAAGTATACAAGTGCGCTGATTGACTCCTCTTCTAAATTTTCCGGTGGCAAACAAAGAATTGCACTGGAACAATCTTTAATGTCATTAATTCTAGGGCTTATTGTTTCCAGATTGCTTAACTGGCTTCGTGCGACAGTCGGTAAGTCATTCATCTCTGGAGCTAGCTTCCCCAACATACCAAATACACTTTTTATTTGTCTTAAAATTTGTTCATCATAATAGGAGATAAATGTTTTCTTATCTGAATTAGACTTTTCTCTAGATGAATTAAAGGATGAAAGTTCAGGTGTTTTTTTCTCTTCTTCCAAGTTTGCCTCAATAATATTAATAGCTTGTAAAAAAAATTCTTTCCCTGTCTCTAAATCGTCACTTATAACTGATCTTCTTCTAACGTCTAGTAACTTTTTACCCTTTTCAAACAAACTGTCTACTTGTGAATCAGGAAACTTACTTGATGCTTCAGTTACCAGTTTTTCTAGCCTGTTTAATAAGCTAGAGAAACCAGCGGTGAGTTTTTCAGGATTAGAGGTTTTGCGGTTTTTATCAGCAAAATTATCGTAGTTAAAATTATTCAATTCCGATCTGATTTCATTAATCTTTGACTTTGTTTCATCAATATTCATTGCTTCAATTTTTCTCCTTTTCCTCTAGTGAAAGGTAAGCGTATTCACCATGTTCCTGCCAATCTAAACCGCTTTTTTCTTCGTCTGCTTCTACCCTGATACCAAAAATTGAGTTTATAATCTTAAAGCACGACCATATCACAACAAAAGACCATAAGGGTATTAACAATGAGCCTACTATTTGCTTAAAATTATCAATATCTGTAAACAAGCCAGTAGCTAATCCTCCCCAAATACCACAAAAGCAGTGTACAGGTATTGCACCAACAGAATCATCAATTTTTTGTTCATACAACCAGTTAATACCCATAATGACAACCAGTCCTGCAAATACTCCAATAATTAAAGATTCAAATGGAGTAACAACATCGCATGAAGCCGTAATTCCCACAAGTCCTCCTAACAGCCCATTGAGAACAGTTGAGAGGTCTATTCTAGTTTGCGTAAGCGTTCTGTAAACTATTGCAGTGCAAGCACCAGAACAGGCTGAAATAGTTGTATTTACTATAATTTTTCCTACTTCATCTGGGGAGCTAACTCCTGCAATACCCAAGGTACTTCCACCATTAAAGCCGTACCAACCAATCCATAAAATAAAAGTTCCCATCGCAGCAAGGGGTAAACTATGAGGTGACAATTGTTTTGCCTCTTCTTTAGTTATTGGTTCTCGACTGAACTTTCCTATTCGTGACTTCAAAATATTGACAATTGCCAACGCAGCGCCTCCTCCAACACCATGAACAACCACAGAGCCAGCAAAATCATGAAAGCCCCATTTACTTAGCAAACCACCTCCCCAAACCGAATACCCACTGATTGGGTAAACCAAACCTGTAATCAAGACAGTCAGTAGTAAATATGCCCACGGCTTAATTCTACCTGCAACAGCTCCAGAACAAATTGTTGCTGCTGTGGCAGCAAAAGCAGCCTGAAAAAAGAAATCTATATAAACAGATAAGTGTTCTACACCTTCTCTAGGGCAAGGATAAATATTGTTCAAACCTAAGTAGGATATGCTAATCCCCAAAAAATTTGGAATTATATTAATCGATTGGCAGTTTTCAGGACGATACATTAACGCATAGCCAAAGAGAAAGTAAACTAAAATTCCCACACAAGCATCAGCGACGTTTTTAAACAGCACATTGACTGTATTTTTTGCTGCATTAAATCCTGCCTCTAACATCGCAAACCCTAGCTGCATCATTAACACTAATATTCCTGCTACTAGCACCCAAAGGTTGTCAAGTGCATCCTCTAGAGACACATTATTAGAAGCTTCTATGCCTTTCGATATTACTTGTTCTTGGACATCTTGTGCAGACAAGATAGTAGGAAATAGTACAAAAATAGCAACTGTAGCTACTAAAATGAAAATTTTATATAATCTTAACATCGCCGAGTATTTATTATTAATCATATTTGTTATCCGATCTACTTGACCCATATTTTCGTCACGCTCCACCATCGCTTTCATTGCATAACATTCAACTCTAATTTGGGCAACCCTTTTTACAAGTGGAAGTTCATCAGAAGATTTTAAATACCTTGTGAATACTGCTATAACCACATCTGTTTTAGATAAGCTATAGCTAGCAAAATAATCTTTCAACTTATAATAAAGTCCCTATGACACCCTCACAGTAATAGATTTATTGGACATTTTTACCATCCAATAAGATCAACAAACATTGTCTTATATTATATAGCATAAATTTTACTGAACGGGAAACCCTGAAGTAGTTAACTTTAAGTTAACCTCAAATCTTTTGATATTAAACACATAATTCTTCAACTTCCATTTCCTTGATTTTAAGTTCTTGACCTTGAATAATATCAAGTTCAACACTGTTGCAAACATGACAAACACCGAATGGTTGCTCTAGGGGAATTTCTGTTCCACATTGACGACATTTTCCTAAACCGGGAATTTTGATAATTTCTAAAGTTGCGCCTTCTAAAACAGTGCCTTTACTACAAACATCAAAACAAAATTCAATAGCATCAGGCATAATAGCAGAAAGTTCACCTATTTCTAAGGTGACTCGTTTAACAGATTTGTCGCCAGCATTTTCAGCAACTATGGCAACAATATTTTGAGTGATTCCTAATTCGTGCATATTTGAATCTCCAGGGAATAGGGAATAGGGAATAGGGAATAGGGAATAGTGATTGATAATTTATGGATAAGAATGGATTTGATTTTTGGAGATATCTATTTGAATCATCCGTACATCCGTGTCCAAATCCTTGTCTTGCTCTTGTCTTGCCCTCTAACAAATTCTCGGTAGTTGGTCTCCTACTAACATATCTACAATACGCTCTGTACCGAATGTGGTTTGCAACAACAAAATTCCAGGGGGAGAAGCAATAACTTCCCCCACAATAGCAGCATCAATACCCGCAGGATGAGACTTCATTGCTGCCAAAACAGTTTCCGCTTTTTCTCCTGGCACCACCGTCACTAACTTTCCTTCATTAGCAAAATATAAAGGATCGAGACCGAGAATTTCACAGACTCCCTGCACCTCCTCCCGCACTGGTAGGGAAGATTCAAAAAGTCGTATCCCCACTTCCGAACTCATAGCAAATTCATTTAATACTGTTGCCACACCCCCACGGGTAGCATCTCGCATCGCCCTAACTTCTGGGCAAACATCGAGAATAGTATCCACCAAACCATTCAAAGGTTGAGTATCGCTGTTGATTTCCGTTGCTAAAGCTAGGTCTCCACGGGCGATCGTAATAGCTGCTCCGTGGTCTCCCAGATAACCATTTACAATAACGGCATCCCCTGGTTGGAGATTTTGAGCGGAAATAGAAACACCAGAACGAATTACACCTACCCCCGCAGTATTGATAAATAATTTGTCGGCAGCTCCTCGGTGAACAACTTTTGTGTCTCCAGTGACTATTTTCACTCCAGCGACATCTGCTGCAACTTTCATACTTTTTGCTATTTCTCGGAGGGAGTCAACGGAGAAACCTTCCTCAATGATCATTCCGCAGGAGAGATATAAAGGTTTTGCTCCACTCATCGCTAGATCGTTAACTGTACCGTTGACTGCCAGTTCGCCGATATTGCCTCCAGGAAAAAATATCGGGTCAACTACATAAGAGTCTGTGGTAAAAGCAAGTCTGTCTCCTTGAGCGGTGATAGTCGCCAGGTCAAATGTTGCTTGATCTTCTAGTTGAGATAGGGTGGCGTTGTC
>JBFRWR010000091.1:0-14852 GCA_051439685.1 Trichodesmium sp. | reverse complement strand
GATATCAAATCCGGTTGAATAATTATTGTATGGTAGGGAGACGCGGAGACACGGAGACACGGAGACGCGGAGATTGAAGTGTAGACAGCAATTATGAACATATACTATATAACCGGATTGTATATGAGATCGAGATAACTACCTAGAGTGACTACCTTTCCATCATCATCATTTGCATCTGCCGAGACTATCTTTTGAGAACGACTTGCCCCCCCTTGGAACGCTTCTATTTGTTCAATTGTGTAGTTGTTTGCGCTCAGACAGTTGCCAATAAAATATTGGTTTTCTTGACAAAACTTTACAACGTTGCACCTGGTGACACCAACCTTTTATTTCCGCCAAGACCTATGCTTTATAAACATCTTTCTTAAGATAAAATTTGACAAAATAGACAAGTTATCTGTAAGCCTTGGAGAGGCTTTTTGTGGAGAAATTGGGGGCGGGTTGATCTAACTTAATGTAGAAAACTCATTAACTTAATGGGGAAACCCGCCCCTACCAAGCTTGATTCGCTAATGGAACATTTTAGCTGTGTCAGTCCCCTACACCCCAATCTAAATATCTATTCCTGTAAAGCAGATAAAACGCGATCGTGAATTATCCCATTACTCACCACTACACCCCGGTTATCAACCATTTTTGCTCCGTCAGCAAAATTCAATGGTTTACCATAAATATCAGTAACACGCCCCCCTGCTTCCTCAACTACGATCGCCCCTGCTGCATGATCCCAAATATTCTCCCGATAATTAGGCGACTTAGGAGAAGGCAACCGCAAATATAAAGCTGCTTTCCCAGATGCCACAATCCCATATTTAGCTTGAGAGTCTACCCTCACAGATTCTGCAGTAATACCTGCTGCTTTTGCTACTGCATTCTGACGATCTTGGTCGCCGTGAGAACTTTCCACACTCTCCACAAACCGGAGATTCGCAGTATCATCAGCTTGCACAACACGAATAGGAGTCAGTTCTCCTCCTGCGATCGGCATCATTGCAGACCCTTCACCCCGAACTGCTACATATAACATTCCCGGTTGATTATTTTCTACTGGCATCGCTGGACAAGCTAACACCCCAACCTTAATTTCTCCTGCTTCCACTAACGCTAATGCCACTGCATATTGGTCTTGACGTAAAAACCCTTTTGTGCCATCAATTGGGTCTAAAGTCCAGTAACGAGGTCCAACTTTACCGTTACCTTGATTAATCCACTCTACTACCTTTTCTGGGGTAGCTTCTGGGATTTGTTCTTTTACATAATTTGTCACTTTTGTCAAATTTTCTGCCATCTCTGGAGTTTTTAACTCAGTGGCATCTTCTTCTCCCACCACTGGATCATTTGGAAATGACTCAGCTAAAGCTTTGCATATTAACGCCTGGGAACCATAGTCAGCAACAGTTACAGGACTTTTATCACCTTTTTCCATTGCTGGTGGAATATTGCCCCGCACTTTTTCACAGAGTTTAGCTGCAGCTAGAGCTGCTTCTATTGCTATCTTTTTTTCTTGTTCGTAAGCCATGAGTAGTTTAGACTTGGGTACTACTCATAGCATATATTATATTCTTGACGACTTAACTAATATTATTTCAGGGAACGGGGAACCGGGAACAGGAAGCAATAATTGATAATTTCTGGCTCAGAATTAATCTGATAGCTAATAGCTAAAGTTGTTACTCCTGTTGCTAGAGCAAAATTACCATATTTGAGTATTTGTCTGCGAGAAAATTTACTATTAGAGTTGTTTGTGTTCATTTTGTTTGTTTTTGATTATTTGATTTTGATATTTGGGAGATAAAGTTAGTATTCCACCTAAATCAAATTTAATCTCAATTCTATCAAATCAAAATTTATTTTTTATCCTCAGAACTTAAGCCATGAGTAGCCATATTCAAAGATGCTCCTAATGCTTGAGAAACCCATACTTCAAAAGAACGAACTGTATAGTTCGATAAATCTAGACCATCATTAAATATAGGTTCAACCAGAATAGTAAACATTCCTAAACGGTTTCCTGCTAAAACATCAGTAAATAAGCGATCGCCAACCATCGCCACTTTTTCTACTGGTAAATTCATCGCATCAACTGCTTTTTTTAACTTTCGACGGGAAGGTTTAGCTGCACCAGCAATATAGGGTATATCTAAGGAATTAGCAATCCGAGCTATTCTATATTCACTAATATTATTACTGACTAACCATAAACTGGCTACAGTTTTAATTTTTTCTACCCAAACGCTTAATTCGGGAGAAGTATCGCTATCTCGAATTGGCACAAGAGTTTCATCTACATCTAATACTAAACCTTTAATTTCATATTTTTGAATAATTTCTAATGTTAAACTTAACACTGAGTCACCCAGAATTAAATCTGGTTGTAAAAGTTTACCCCAAGACATAATTTTAATAAATTAATAAGTAACAAAATCAAAGTCAAAAAATAAGGGAGTTGGTTAACGAAGTCAGAAGTCAGAAGTTATTTTTGTCAGGGGGTTTTTGAGCAAATCCCCAAAAAAGTTTCCCCTGCAAAAGTGGGTTTTTAGACCCAATTATTTTGATAAACTCCTCAAGGTAAATCCAATGTGACAGTCGATAAAAATTGATTACTAGACATCTCTAAAAATTCAAAATAAAATAAAATTTTTATCCATAAATTATCAATTATTTCCCCCAACTCACTCCTCCCGTAAGGGGAATTCATTAATTGCCCCTACTCTCTATTTTATAGAGATTTCTATGTATTAGACATCTCCAAAAATCAAAAATAAAATCAATTATCGAGGATAAAACGTCAATTATTTCCCCTCCACCGGAGGGGTTAGGGGTGGGTTCCCTCCTCCCTACTCCTTACTCCCTAGAAATATCTATTGATTTACTAACGTAAAAATTATTGAGACAATAACATTTGTTCTACTTCTGCAATAGCAGTTTCATGTTCTGCTGCAGTCCGACTAAAAATATGAGTACCATCATACCGAGCCATAAAATACAAATATTCTGTATCTTCTGGATTAAGAGTTGCTTCTAAACTTGCTAAACCTGCACTAGCAATAGCAGTTGGTGGTAAACCAATATTCAAATAAGTATTATATGGATTCGGAGTTTCCACCTGACGATAAGTAAGAGGTTGTTCTTTTGTTTGACGAATACCGAGACCATATTCTACTGTCGGATCTGCTGCTAACCTCATACCTTTTTCTAAACGGTTATTAAATACGCCTGAAATTATACCTCTTTCCTCAGAAACTACAGCTTCTTTTTCGACAATACTTGCTAAAGTTACCCACTCATGAAGGGTAAATTTTTCCATATTCTTCTGATCTTTCTGATATACTGGTAATGCTATTTGCTCAAATTGCCCAAGCATTTGATCTACTATTGCCTCTGGAGTAGTTTTTTCGGCTGCTATTTTATAGGTATCTGGAAATAGATAACCCTCTAGATGAGGTATACCTTGTGGCAACCAGGGAAACTTATCATAGGGAATATTTTTGGTACTAGCAATAAAGTCCTCAGCCGGAAAAAAGCCTTGAGCTTCTAAATATTCAGCCATTTGTTTGATTGACCATCCTTCACGGATAGTGTAGCTGAGTTTAACCACATCTCCAGATAAAATTTTATCGGCGATCGCGCTGAGTGGTTCTGTCGGTGATAAATTATAAGTCCCAGCTTTAAACTCCATATCGGGATTTGTTAGACTTAACCATTTAACCCATAAATTCCAAGCTGTGGCAGAACGAATAATTCCAGCTTTTTCTAAATCTACGCCTATTTGTTGACCAAAAGTTCCTACAGGAATTTTAATTGTTATAGCATCTGCTTGTGAAGACTGAGTAGTTGATGTTGAGGAAACTAAAGGACTACTTACCCAGCTCCACCAAGACCATCCTTGCCAAGCAAAAATACCACAACTTACAGGTAATATGGCCAAGTAAAATAGAGCGCGATTAGAAATTAGTTTAATACTTTGTTTCATTTGATTAATTTAATACTGTACTGGAAATTTCTTTTATGTGGTGAAAATAATTATTGTGGAATAATTTATTTTGAACATAAATAGTTCATATTTTCAGTTCTAGTAATCCTAGTTTACTAAAGGCTGTAAATCTATATTTTATTCCATACCATCAAAAAGTTGATCTTCTAACATTGATTGAACCATTGGCTGAATTTTTGTAAACTCTTCTTCTGAAAGTAATTCGAGTTTTCCATTATTACTTTTACGAGCTGGAATTAAGAAGGGATCTAGTGGTGTGTATATAGCGTATTTCCGATCTTCATATACAAAAGTTGCTAGTTCTTCATAATAATCCCCTGCTTCATCATTTTCATCTAGTTCATCTAGTTCCTCTTCATCCCATTCTGGCAATTCTCCAGTAACAGTTAATGTTATAGCAGTTCTTTGGAGAACGAGGTTTTGCTCTGCAAGGACAACTTTTGCGGTATCAAAAATTTGATCTATTTCTGATTCATCATCGACAGGAATACTTGCTTGTTCTACATCTCCCGGTCCCCAAGTAAATATTTCTACAGGTAGATCTAATGGTAGTAACATTACATATTCTTGTTCATGTAACTCTAGAGAATACTCTACGGTACAACACAGCGATCGCTCTGCCTCATCTGTTAAGGTAATATAGGATTCTTGATTTTGTCCATTTTCTGGTGATTCTGGGGATGAAAACATTTTGGGTATCTTATGTTATTTATTTAAGTGTTGGTTTGAGTATTAATAAATTCTATTCATAATACTTCAAGTTAAAATCTAGCATATTGAGTTTATTTGATGACCATTAAGAAAGTTTTGAGCTTTTGGTCAATAATCACTACTTATATAAATTTTATTCTAGTAAATCTAGAAACACTTTACAATTTTCCTAATTTATACTCTAGATATCATACATCCTTATTGAGCAAATCAACAATTCACTATAATTATTGCCCAATTATATTTCTCATAAAACTGCAACTCTTAAAATAGTTAAATTATTTTTTGCTCAAAAATCAAAATTTTATTCTTTTCAATCTACCTTCAATATTTGTGATACAGCGGATTCTGTTCAGTGAGGTATAATTATGACAGGCATCTTGCCTCTGCTACAAAGTTTTTATGATATATTTGTACTTCATAACACGCGGAATCTGCTGTAATTTTCTCAACTTTAATTTTGACAAAAAATCATTCACAAAAATTATCAAAAATCAGATATTTGCCAACAAAAAATTCAGGCTTAAACAGATTGAATAAATTGATAACATAGTAGATTTTTTATTACAAAACCTTTACATAAAAGCAGATTTTGTTCAAGTTTGAGGTCAAAATAAAAAGTAAAAATTAAATAATTTTAAAGATATAGTAATATTAAATTATTTATAAAATATTTGTAGTTTAGGCTTCTAGCTTGACTATTTAAGAACCCCACTCCTATTCATATTTCAAATAATATTGGTATAGATTTTTTTCTAGAGTTTTCAAATTAGATGTAAATTTATATTTTTTTTTCTAGAAAAAAACACTGTCTTAAGTACCCACTAATTCTGGTATCAAGCTACTATTTAATGCTGTTTTTCCTTCTTGACTATTCGGTAAGCATTCAGCTATTAGCAGTCAGCAATCAACTTTTTTGTGGTTAAGGGATTAAATAGATTTACTATGGATAGTTCAGGTTTTCATATATGCTTTATTTAAACTTTACTTAAGCAAGAATTTCAGTGTTTCAAGATTCCTATCTAACTTCTTATATATCTGAAGCTAATGGCTATTAACGTATTTCCTCCAAAGGAGGCTAGCGAAACATTCCGCAGGAAATGCTTACCATCCTAGATAAAAATGCTATAGATCAATATAGCAATCCGCCCATACATTGTGACAAATCAAAAAGTATATCAAAAAAACTGAAAATCCTGTCTATTCCCTGTTCCCTGTTCCCTAAAAAATGATGTACCAAAAATCATTTTTATTTATGTTTATTTCTGATCGTATAGTTATTTTTATGGAGCTGGTAAGTTGTACATCTATATAATTAAATATATCAACTTATGAACTTGTGAATTGAGTATTTTTTTCTCTCCGTTCATCAAGCCATTGCTGCAAAATCAAAGCAGCAGCCTTTCTATCAATTAAACCCTTATTTTGAGAAGGAGAAATATTCGCATCCTTGAGCATTTCCTCCGCTTGAACAGAAGTCAAACGTTCATCAATGTATTCTATCGGTAATTCAAGTGCTTCTGACAACCTTTGAGCATATTTTTGTACTTCCTTAGCTTGAGAACCGATAGAACCATTCATAGAATAAGGCAAACCAACAACAAGAATTTCAACTTGACGTTCCTCAATAATAGTTTGCAATTGAGCAATATCTTGCTGAAAAGAAGTCCGCTTGATAGTAGTAAGACCAGTAGCAATTAAACCTGTACCATCACATCCTGCGACTCCCATCCTTTTTCTACCTACATCCAAACCTAGCGCTGCAATCCGAGATTGGGGCATTAACAATTAAGCTCCTTTATTGAATTAAATTACTTCAATTAAACAGTAAAAAAATCTAATTTTTAGACATTTTTATCATCATTTTCACTATTGGAATTGAAAGGTATAAATTCAGCTCCCGAATTTAATTGTTCATTCGTTGTTTCCCAATAATTATTACTATTACTATTGGGCTGAGATTGACCATTTCTATGATCTTTCTTGTGGATAATTTTCAACCAAGAACTACGACTAGGAACTGGTTTACGAGCAGGTTGTAAACTTTGGAGAACTTCTGAAAATTGGAGGTCAGAAATTACTGACTTAGACTCCCGAATTTTATGCCAAACTGAACGAGACATTAACAAAGTATGTTCAATTCTTTGAGCTTTTATCTGTTCCAAATACGCTTCCCTTTCTGGTTGATAATCACCAGAAGTAAGCTGCAGTGACTGCTCAGGAAAATCTTGAGCCAAGGTTGCCATCTGGGATAATAATTCTGGGTACAACCAAGTATAAGCTGGATGTACAGTCAACTGAGCTATATGTGGCTGTGTACCATCCTGACATAATTTTACTTGGAAATAACCTATTGCTGCTTTCCGTTGAGATTCAAATACATACCCACTAACTAACTCAGTATGATTCAGCCATTGTCTTACTCCCTCAATCAAACCACTAACAAAATTGGTTTTGAAATCTTGGATATGACGGTCAAATACTTGCCGTACTAGAGGTGGCATAGATGCGGTATCTAACTGATAGAGCAACTGAGCATCAGCATTACTAACAGGTAGTAAATTTGGTAAATTTGGTTGAGACTGGGATAGCTCTTGTAATTTTTCAGGAGTAATTGTCCAGTAAGTCATTTGTGCCAATGGCTGAAAACCATTTTGGCGATAAATGGCCATTGTATCTGAATCATTAACATTAACTTCTAATAGCCATGTCCGTGCTTCCCAAATTTTCTCAAAGCAGTACCGTAATAATTGAGAACCTATTCCATTAAGATTTCCTGATTCTTCAATCATTATTCTTTCTACTCGCCAACTACTACGAGTACGGTTGCTAGGAGAAACTTGGATTGCTCCCTTGACTTGTCCATCTAATTCTGCGATATATGAAGTTAATAAATATTTGCAGGGATTAGGGAAAAGGCTTAACAACTTTATTGGCCAATACCAATTACGAATTTGTGCTAGTTTCTGGCCAAGGTGAATTGGGGAGAGATTAAAAGTAACATCTCGATGATAATTTTGAGCTTCAGAAGTTTCCCTGTATATTTTTTTAATAGCTTCTAAGTCACGATACTCTAGGGCACGAGTGACCATTTTACTTTGGTTTTGGCTGATCAAAGGTTTCATTATTTTTTGTTTGAGATTTTGTAATACTTAACAATGTAAGTTTTTATTTATTTAGGGATGAGAAATACAACTAATAGTTATACTACTTTGATTTATCTTATATTTTAATATAAATAAACAGCTTAACTGATAGATATTGGTATATCAGTGAAACTGTTGAAAGATAAATATCGAGAAATATTAATCGTAATGGGAAAGGAATACTTAATCCTTTAATTCAACACATATAACAAAATAGTTTTGCTTTTTCCTTAGTTACTTTTCACCTTAGAGTTACCAACTTAATTATTTTCTGAAAACAAAATTTCCAAAAGCTTGCTATATATTTTGAGATAAAAGGTTTTATTAGGTAGTAGCAGTTGGAAAAAAATACTAAATTTTCAGCGTTATATAATTAATGCTCAGATTCTCAAAGTAAATAGTTTTGGTAGAGTTGAAAATCTATTATTATTCTTTGATGTAACAACTCCAAAATTTCAAGTATTTTAGTCTTTAATATCATGTCCGGTAGCATCGGTATTGTATAGAAAAGGTAGGCAACAGGCAACAAATAGGAAGGCAATTGAGCCTGAAAAAAACTTAAATTTCCTGTAAATATCCAGGCTAACTTTTACACAAACGATACCAACGGACATGATATAAACTAATTATTTATTTTGATAAATGGTAAATTTCCTTGGGCGTTGTTCAATAATGAATAATTGATAATGGATAATTGATAATTACCTTTCACTCAAAGTAAGAGGATTGAATAAAAGGAAAATTTTTTTTCTCTTGGTCGATTGGATATGGCGAGGAGAC
Organism: Trichodesmium sp.; assembly: GCA_051439685.1. Lineage (GTDB taxonomy): Bacteria > Cyanobacteriota > Cyanobacteriia > Cyanobacteriales > Microcoleaceae > Trichodesmium. Next base: position 6,218 of record JBFRWR010000091.1, on the reverse strand, counting down.
CCGCTCTTGCAGAGCCGCTCCGCTAACGCCATCCCATCCTGACGGACTGCTCCGCAAACGACCGCTTGTTTCTCCACGGCGAGTGAGAGGCTTTAAACCTTAATTATTGGGTAAATGATTGTATTATTTTTAGTAGTTAGTAGTTAAAGCTATTAGCTTTTAGCATTTCTACTCCGGAATGGTCTGCAAAAGGAACTTATGCCAAAGTGTCATGGGACATTGTTGAAGACCTCCACTATGATTATTTTAGTTGAGTGGAGCAAATTCTTACTGGGTCAAATGCTCTACTATTAAGTATTCACTCTGGCAAAGTATAGTCATTTCAAATTAAGGATGAAAGACTTTTTTGGGTTGGAACCCTTTCCACGAAAGAAATATTCGTCCCATTCTTATTCAGAATGACTATAACTTTAAGAGGATCATGGGCGAATCAAAACTACAGGGGTCTGCTCATCAGCATTTCCTGCGGGATTACTTCTTAATGCAGTTTCTAGAAAAGAAGTAGATACATCAGAAGTTGCTGCTAATATTTTAACTGCTTTTAAATCGTTAACATCTACTATTGCTGCACCTAGACCTGTTGCTTTCTGTATTTGTTCGACTACTTGCTGCGGATTTTCTGGACCTAATACTATAAATTGGTCATAAGGAGGCAAGGTTCCGGTAACATCATCTATCAGTCTTGCCTGTTCTCCAGCAAATTGGTAAAACATTCCGGGTTTTCCTAATACTTTAGCAATAGAGCCTCCCAAAAATGCCATTAATACTCTAGATGGTCCAACAAGGTCTACAAGAGTTTGCATCCCACAAGCTGTGGCCAAACTTGAGGTAGGCATAAAGAAGTAACAGATACGTTTGGCAACCCATCCTGGTTTAACTTCAGTGGGATGACGAAAACGACCTTGTATTAGAGCAAGGGGTGTTTCACCGATTGTGACAATATCTCCTTTTTGAGCATGAGGAACTACATAACGTTTGATAATTTCTATAGGATCGTCCAATTGAGTTAATAAATGAGTCCGAATGGGAAATACTTTGGCGTTTGTTGCTTCTCGCTGGTTGGGCGTAGCATTTGGATCGGGAAATTTTAAAGGAACTACAATATGTTTGGTTTTGGGAATTCGACCTTGAGGCCCGTAAGTAACATAATTTACTCTAATCCAAGCTGATTTTAGTTCTTCTAAATTGTTACCTTGAATATCAATTGATATTTTGAGTTTTGTCTTTTTTCCGACTTTAACGATATAGGCAAACCAATAGTTATCTGCTCTAGCTACAGCATCTTCATGGAAGGGGATAATTCGAGTTTGATAATTTAATCCTTCTAAATTTCCACCTGATAGAAATTGTACTTTTGCCTCTACTTCTGGCACCATTATTTCTAGGCTTTTAGTGCGGTTGCATAATTCCATTTCACCTACTAAAAGGTATTTTTCTGGTTCGGCAACTGCTAAATTCCATTCTCCAGATGTTAATTCTAAGGCATTTCCAGGGCGGTTACGATATTGTAATTCTAATGCTAACCAGCCTAAAATTATCAGTATGGCTAGAATAATAATTCCTGTTGTTAATATGTCTGTAATCACTAAATCTCCAGCTAATATTATTTGAGTTAAGTGTGCTTATATAATTTCCTTGATTCTATGGGAAAATTCCGCTTATTTTACAGTGAAATGAAAATATTTATACTTTGCTAGTTACTTTTCTTATAGGTTCTATGCTGTTAGTTTCGGCTATAGCTAAAACATGAAAAGGTAAAATAAATTTATATCAATAAATTATTGACTTTTTATACTGAATGTGGTATAAGCGGTTGAATATCTCCCATAAGTTAATTAAAACAAAATTCAAAAACATAAAGTCCAAAAAATATATAGCAATATTCTAGTTCTTTTTTATAAAGATTTGTAAACTAAGAAGAAGTATCTTGCGGGATTAATTGCTTTCTGGGAAAAATCTGTTTCACACAGAAACTAGCAAGCAGGGAAAAATACTTTCTATTCTTTGCTGCTAAAGCAGGGAATAAGTTTAGACTTTTGCCGAAAGACTAAAGTATGTCTCTAGCATCAGTAAAAAATTTATATCGTAGGAAGAAAATTTAATCCTACCTATTGCAAGATTTTTAGTAAAAACTTAGTTATTTATTCAAGAATTGGACTTCTATGAAGCAAATTATGATGGGCGAACTCTATTTATTACTCGCACATATATTCTCAACAATTTTTGGCCTAGCAGGTCTATTAATAGTTCTACCTAATCCTGAAATTATTGCCAGTTTGCCTGCTGTGGGCCAAACTTTATTCCAATTGAGCATGACAGGAGGAGGAGCTGCTTATATTGTCTTTGGAGCTTTAGCAGTTGTCCTCTATAGTGTCAGAAATCTAGGAATATTTACAACTCTGGCCTTTATGCTACCTTCCATATTTTTATCTTTGAGCAGTGAGCTATTAGGTACAAGTACAGGTTTTCCTTTTGGAGATTATAGTTATTTGAGTGGATTAGGATATAAAATTGCAGGCTTAGTTCCATTTACAATTCCCCTATCCTGGTTTTATATGGGATTTGTTTGTTATTTACTAGCTCGTTGTGGTTTACAGGTAAAGAGTTCTAGTTCTTGGCTACGTCATGTAGCAGCGATCGCCACAGGAGCAATACTTTTAACAGCTTGGGACTTGGTACTCGATCCGGCTATGAGTCAAGCACCTGTTAAATTTTGGATATTTGAGGAAGAAGGTTCTTTCTTTGGTATGCCTTATCGTAATTTACTAGGATGGGTAGGTACAGGTGCAGTATATATGAGTGTAGCTGCTATGTTTTGGCGTGATAAAACAATTTTATTGTCTCGTCAACAGTTAAATTTGCCAATTGTTACTTATTTGGTTAATTTTGCATTTGGAGCAACAATTACTGTAGTTTCTCTAGATAATAGATTCTTATTACCTACTGGTTTGAGTGTCTTAATAGGAGTAGTTCCAGCTATTATTTTGTGGTGGATATCTCAAGGTAATGAGTTAAGTAAGGAAGATATATCACTCAACAATGTTATGAATGAGGATCAGATTAAAATTTCTGTAGGTCAGGTATAACAGGTCTAATATCAAATCCGGTTGAATAATTATTGTATGGTAGGGAGATGCGGAGACGCGGAGACGCGGAGATTGAAGTGTAGACAGAATTATGAACATATACTATATAACCGGATTGTATATAAATTGCTGTTAAATAATTCTCAAGCTCAATTAACTTTTATAGTGGGGAACAGGGAACAGTGGTAAAAGCTTTTCTCTGTCTCAGGTTGATTGTCAATCTCTGTCAAGCACCAACTCTTTCCTTCCTTGCTATAGATATTTTTGGATATAGAGCAAGGGATAAAATATTCGTTTTGTCCTAGACGTAATATCAACAGGACGTACGCATTAGGAACGAGTTTTTGGCGTTTGAGATTACGTCTCTGTCGCTTGCAATGACAGAATTTCCTTGTTTTGCGTAAATTCTAATCAAGTCTAAAATACTGCCCAATCAAATCTAAAATTTCATGGCTGAAGTCTTTTTTTTTGTCATCCTAATTTTGCAACTGCCAGCAACAGCTATTTTACTATCACGGCTGATTAAAGGCCCAACTCGCAAACCACCATTAACACCTGAACAACCTACACCAGAATTAGTGGGTAAAGTAAGTGTTGTAATACCAACTCTGAACGAAGCAGAACGCATTACTCCTTGTTTAGTTGGGTTGAGTCGGCAAAGCTATGAAGTGCGGGAAGTTATTGTGGTTGATAGTAACTCGGTAGACAATACCCAAGATATAGTCAAGAGTTGGGCAATAACAGACCCTAGGTTTCGCTTAATTACTGACGATCCTTTGCCTCCCGGATGGGTGGGTCGTCCATGGGCTTTACATACTGGGTTTCTCGCAAGTTCTCCTAAAAGTGAGTGGTTTTTGGGAGTGGATGCGGATACTCAACCAGACCCTGGTTTAGTTGCTAGTTTGGTGAAAAAAGCTGAGACTGAAGGCTATGATTTGATTTCTCTCTCGCCACAGTTTATTCTGAAATATCCAGGGGAACTGTGGCTACAACCTGCTTTATTGATAACTTTAGTCTATAGGTTCGGCCCAACAGGAACGGGGGCACAAACTCCAGAACGAGTCATGGCTAATGGTCAGTGTTTTCTCTGTCGCCGTTCGGTATTGTCGGAAGTAGGAGGTTATATTAGTGCGAAGGGTTCTTTTTGTGATGATGTAACTTTGGCAAGAAATGTCGCTGCTCAGGGGTTTAAGGTTGGGTTTCTGGATGGGGCGGAGGTTTTGAAGGTCAGAATGTATGAGGGGATGGCAGAAACTTGGAAGGAGTGGGGGCGATCGCTCGATCTTAAGGATGCTTCTCCGAGAGTGCAAGTTTGGAGTGACCTTTGGTTATTATGGATGACACAGGGTTTGCCTTTGTTGATAGTTTTGAGTTATTTATTGTTCGGTTTGTCTATTTCTATTTCTTTGTCTACTCAGTTTTTATTATTTGGTTTGAATTTATTTTTAGTGTTAATTAGGTTTGCTTTGTTGTTAGGTATTGCTCCTGCTTATGACTTTAGTCAGACTAAAGCTGGTTGGTTATTTTGTTTGTCTCCTTTGGCAGACCCTTTAGCAGTTTTACGCATCTTTTTATCTGCTATGAAAACTCCGAAAAAATGGCGAGGTAGAGTTTATGGAGAATAAGTTTGAGGATTAAATAATAATACTATTTCTGTTTCAATAATTAGGGTGCATCTCTAATTTTGAAGAAAGCCAAAAATTTATCACTTTTAGGGAATAGGAAAAAAGTATTTTTGTAAATATGAGATTCAGCCAATAATGAATAATTAGGGTTTGCGTATGGAAAGTATTTTGTTAGGGGTAGGAGACAGGAGACAGGAGACAGGAGACAGGAGAAATGGAAATTATAGAGGAAGTAGTAGTAAAAATTGTCCCAAGATTTTTCTGGCATAATCATCCTCAAATAGTAGCTTTTTGCAGCTCTATATACCGAAAACCTTGCAGTTTTTTTAGACAAAAAAAGGATGAAATCAATATCTATCAGTGCTTTGATATTTAATCAGCAGAGCAATGATTATTACAGCAAATTACAAGCATAAGAAGTACAAATATTAAAGATAAAATGCTTTTAGTGCGAGCATCTTGCCCGCGATATGTGTACCTCACTAATATGGAATCGGCTGTAAATAAGCATTTCCTATGGAATGCTGCGCAAACAGCTATTAGCTGTCAACTCATGCCTTCTTTTCCTTGGGAATGCTTCACATTCGCAAACAGCTTTTTAATTAATGAAGCAAGCATGAGCTTTCCCCCATACTTTTAATTCTTTAAAATCTCTCAATTGTTTTTTCTCCTTTTAAAGTTCACGGGAACTCATAGCTGATAGCTGACTGCTGAATCCTTAGATGATTAATTACCTCTTATTTAGCAATCCTAAATTGATAATCCTAAATTGATTGTAATATTTTATCTAAGGGTTTGGAGACCAAACCCCTACATTTCTGCTCTCGAATCTTTATTTGATTTTTTGACAGTAGATTTTCTCGGAAATTTTAATTTTGCTTTTAATTTATATTTAACTAAATTATGAAGAGTTTTGTAATTAATATGTTCGCCATATTCAGATAATAGCCATTTTTGAATATCTGCATAATTCTTAAACTCATTATTTTTATCATGCAATTTTTTTCTTAATTCTGTTTCTGCTAATGATGAAATAGCTTTAGGACGACCTGTTTGTTTTTTGACAGTTAATAATCCTGTTAATCCTTCTTCCGCATATTGTTTAAACCATCTTTGTACACTAACCCGATGAACACCTAAAGCATTAGCTATTTCTTTTATAGTTTTTATTTGTCCTGTTTTAAATAAATATAAGGCTTGAATTTTGCGATATGATGTAGCAGTTTTTTGTTGATTTAAAATATCTTGAAGTTGATTAGATGTTTCTGTGATTTTTAAATGACAATAAGCGACCATTTGATTTATGAGTAATTGATAAATGAGTAATTAGGGTTTGCTGAAAAAAGCAGAGTGTGGGGAGGGTGGGGAGTGTGGGAAGTATGGGAAGTGTGGGAAGTATCCCGAGAGTGGGAAGACAGAGAAAATTCGAGGAATAATTGTTCGGAGATTTTTCTGTCTCGCGTTACCCCAAAATACTCACTTTTTCAGCAATTTCAACTGAAAAGCT
>JBFRWR010000090.1:0-3767 GCA_051439685.1 Trichodesmium sp. | reverse complement strand
CTGTTGATATCTGGGATGATTGGGAGCCTCATTTAATTTGGATGGATATGAGAATGCCAATTATGGATGGTTATGAAGCAACTCAACATATTAAAGGTACAACTAAAGGAAATGCCACGGCAATTATTGCTTTAACTGCGAGTGTTTTAGAAGAACAAAAAGCCATTATTTTATCAGCAGGATGTGATGATTTTGTCAGAAAACCTTTCCGAGAAGCTACCATTTTTGAAACTATGAAAAAGCATTTGGGAGTTGAATATATTTATGCAGAAGATAATCAACTTCAAACTTCCACTGAATCATCTAATTTAACAGTAGAAGATTTACAGGCAATGTCTCAAGAATGGTTGGAAAAAGTGTATTATGCTGCTAAAGCTTTGGATGATGATATAATGGAAGAATTAATCGAGCAAATTCCGGTTGAAAAATCTTTATTAGCTGAAAAGTTAACTGTTTTAGTTAATAATTTTCAATTTAAGACTATTAGACAATTAATTGAATCTTTGAATCAGAATAGACTTTAATAACGTAGGGGTTTGGTCTCCAAACCCCTAGAGTTTTTTTCATCAATCATTTAGTATAGCGCTACTTGAATCGGGAATAGGGAATAGGGAATAGTAGACTAACTAATAAAGGGTTTTTCGTATAGGGAAAAGCTCCGCTAATAGGATTTAGAAATGTCTTAACCTTAATGGGTAGCGCTATATTGCTGAAGAATTCTATGAATATCTAGATTAAAGGAAAATGCAGATGATAACTTTAATTAACAATAAATTTCTCAAAAGACTCTTAATTTTGACATTGTTTTTGTTATGTTTATTTATTTCAATTTCCCACAGCTATGCACAAAATAATAACTTAGAGCATCTGGATAATATTGTGGTTTTAAATGATAATATTCAAAAATATCCTTTAGGATTACATTTAGAAATATTTGAAGATAAAACTAGGGAATTAACTATTGAAGATGTTGTAAATCAAGAATTTACTCCTAGTAATCAAAAAGTTCCCAACTTAGGTATAAAAACATCAGCAATCTGGGTTCGTTTTCGAGTCAAAAATCAAGCAAGTTTGACACAAAAATGGATATTAAGTTTAAATGATACTCGTACAGGTACGGTAGATTTTTATTCTGATCAAGGAGATAACAAAGGATTTAAGATAATTAAAACGGGTAGATTTTTACCTTTTAGCACTAGAGAATTTAACCATCGTTATTTTATCTTTAGTTTGCCTTTCACTGAAGATAATGAAAAAACTATTTATCTACGTTTAACCTCAAAAGCAGGTTTAGCTATTTCCTTAAATATTTATTCCTTAGAAACATTTTTCCAGGAAGATCAAAATCAAGTTTTATTTTTAGGAATAGGTTATGGAATTATTTCCATAATGATTGGTTATAACCTATTTTTATTTATTTCTTTAAAAGACAAAAGTTATCTGTATTTTGTCTTGTTTAGTACAGGTTATTTATGTTTTAAATTGTGTCGAGAGGGAATAGGTCATCAATTATTTTGGCCGAATTTTCCTAGCTATTTTGAAATTCAATCATTAGGAGTATTATCAATACATTTTTTCTTGATAAAATTCACCCAATCTTTCTTAAAAACTAAAAAATATCTTCCTAAAATGGATAGATTGTTATTTATTATATCTTTACCAATTCCGATAGCAATTCTTACCATATCAACAAGATGGACTAATTTTATCCAAGCTTTTTATGATATACCTATTCGCATAACAATATTAATAACTGCTTTGATAAGATGGAGACAAGGATATAAACCAACTAAATATTTTCTATTAGCTATGTTTCTTCCGAGTCTAGGATCAATTATTTTGAGTTTTACTGTTTTGGGTGTTATATCTTATAAGTTTCCTCTAAATAACTTTTTTTGGGATTTAGTGCAAACTTTACCGATATTATTATTTTCGGTTGCTTTGGCAGATCAAATTAATCTGATTCAAGATGAAAGACAAAAAGCACAAAATGAAGCGTTGAAAAATGCTCAACTTAATCAGAAATTAATTCAAGAACAAAATATTATTTTAGAAAAAAAAGTTGTCGAAAGAACAGAAGAATTATCCATTGCTAAAGAAAAAGCGGAAGTTGCTAATCAAGCCAAAAGTAGTTTTATTGCTAATATGAGCCACGAATTGAGAACTCCTTTAAATGCAGTTTTAGGCTTTTCGCAAATTATGATGCGTTCTCAAACTTTATCACAAGAAGAGAAGGAAAATACAACTATTATAAATAATAGTGGCAGCTATTTATTGACTTTGATTAATAATATTTTAGACTTATCTAAAATTGAAGCCGGGAAAATGACCCTTAATGTCAATAGTTTTGACTTTTATTCTTTCTTAAATGAACTTGAAGACTTATTATATCTAACCGCAGAAAATAAAGGGTTAACATTAATATTTGACCATGAAGATGATGTACCTCAATATATATATACTGATGAAACAAAACTCCGTCAAGTCTTAATTAATTTAATCAATAATGGAATTAAATTTACCTCTGAAGGTGGTGTGAGTGTAACAGTTGTAACTCAAAAAGAATCCACCCTTAATCCTCTCTTTGAAAGTCAAAAAGAATCCACCCTTAATCCCATCTTTGAAAGAAGGGAAAGTTATGAAAAAGATTTAGAAAGGGGGGAAAATAAAGCAACTATTATTTTTGAAGTCAGGGATACAGGAGCAGGAATAGCTGAAGAGGAAATGAGTAAATTATTTGAAGCATTTGCTCAAACTGAAACAGGTAAAAATAGTCAAGAAGGCACAGGATTAGGTTTACCTATTAGTCGTAAATTTGTCAACTTAATGGGAGGAGATATTACCGTTAAAAGTCAAGTAGGAATCGGTACAACTTTTAGATTTAATATTGAAGTTGAGATTGTGAATGAAACAGAGATAGAAACTAAAGAAATTCAGCGTCATGTTATTGCTCTACAACCAAATCAACCTCGTTATAAAATATTAATTGTAGATGACCGACCGACGAATCGTTTATTATTAATCAAACTATTACAACCATTAGGATTTGAATTAAAAGAAGCCACAAATGGCAAAGAAGCTATCGAAATCTGGTCAGAATGGCAACCTCATTTAATTTGGATGGATATGAGAATGCCGATTATGGATGGTTATGAAGCAACTCAATATATTAAAAGCACAACTAAAGGAAATGCCACGGCAATTATTGCTTTAACAGCAAGTGTGTTAGAAGAACAAAAAGCCATTATTTTATCAGCAGGATGTGATGATTTTGTCAGAAAACCTTTTCGAGAAGCAACGATTTTTGAAACAATGAAAAAGCATTTAGGAGTTGAATATATTTATGCAGAAGAAATCCCATCTCCAACTCCTACTGAATTATCTAGTTTAACAGTAGAACATTTACAAAAAATGCCGAATGAATGGTTAGAAAAAGTGCATTATGCTGCTAAAACTTTAGATGATGATATGATGGAAGAATTGATAGAGCAAATTCCGGCTCAAGAATCTTTATTAGGCGAAAAGTTAAGTGTTTTAGTGAATGATTATCAATTTAAGACTATTAGACAATTAATTGAATCTTTGAATCAGAATAGACTTTAATAACGTAGGGGTTTGATCTCCAAACCCCTAGAGTTTTTTTCATCAATCATTTAGTATAGCGCAACTTGAATCGGGAATAGGGAATAGGGAATAGTAGACTAACTAATAAAGGGTTTTTCGTATAGGGAAAACCTCCGCTAATAGGATTTAGAAATGTCTTAACC
>JBFRWR010000089.1:0-2861 GCA_051439685.1 Trichodesmium sp. | reverse complement strand
TGAGTTGTGATTGCCTGAGTCATGGTTTTTACTCCCTACTTCATTTCTGAGAACTATTTAGCATTCTCTGAATACTAGCATGGCTAAAAATCACCGTCAACCATACCCGACAAAAATAGTCGGGATTGATTTTAGTATGTTTTTTCTTTTATTAATTGCAACAGATTAATATTCTACTTTGGTAATTAATGTGACTAAGTTATGGGTTAATTCAGTTATTAATTTAACATTTTTTTTAATACTTAAAATAAGCTTTTTTTAGAGGCTTGATTAATTTAAGTAGTTTTAATGCCTATTTATTAACTTTTTTTTATCAATTTTATATCAATAATAATTTGTTTTTTAGTATTAAATATTACTGAAGTGAATATATAATATATTTTTTTTCGTGACTTTTTTGCTGTGATGTTTAGTAACAAATATTACTGCCTTTATCTAGTCAAAGTAAAATATGTAGCATTTTATGGTAAAGTAACCCCTTAAATTCTATGATGCCTTCCTAAATCTTCAATAAATTCTATTTTCTAAAAAAAAATATCTACTTTCTAATTTATAACTTCTAACATAAGTCCAGGCCACCGCTGACTGGAGGAATGAGAACTACTTCGTCCCCCTCTCTCAGGACAGTTTCTGGTGGGACAAAATCTAGATTGACACCAAATTTTGTTACGGTTCGCCACTGTTCTAGTTCTGGGTGTTCACTGATTATTTTTTCTAGGAGTTGGGATACTGTTGTCCCTGGGGAAAGAGTGAGTTGTAGTTCGGGGACTTTGTAGGCTTCTTGATAGGCTGCAAATAGTTTGAGGGTAATGGTAATTTCTGGATTATTCATGTTGTTGGGGAGGTTAATTAATGGTTGTTGCTATTGTGTTGAATAAAAATTCATGCAAAGGGGCGAATTAGACCCACCAGTATCTAGCATATCAAAGTTTTTGGTTCTGTGCAATCTTTATTTCTGATATCAAATCCGCTTGCTTTGGAGAAAATGGTTATACTATCAATATTGGCTTACAACTCCTAGTTTGTAGAGGGTTTGGAGACAAAACCCCTACAGGGCGTGAATTATACCGATAAAATGCAGATTTGATTTATAGAGAGCTTGGGAAAATGCAATGAGGAAATAGCAATATTATCAGGACTTACGCATGAGGTACGAGAAACTAGGATTTGAGATTGCTATCCGTTCCGGACTGCTCCGCATTTCCTGACGGAATGCTGCGCAAACATGTCGGGGACAGCCGAAACCCTGTCGGTCGCAATGACGAAAATACGTTGTAGTGCGTAAGTCCTATAACTGATAACTGATATAGCAGTCGCCACTATAGTTAGGACATCGGGTAATTATGATGATTTATGACGCGAGCAAGATGCTCGCACTAATTGTCCTAACCGCCCTGGCGGTTGCTATAACTGAAATGACTTGTTGTTTCAGCCGTTCTCAAACCATAAGCCAGAAACACAAAACTGTGAATCCGAGCATTAAAAGCAAGTGAGGAAGATTACTCAACCAAGGGCGTTGAGTGATTCGCATTAGTGGATAAGGACTGAAAACCAGAGCTGACAGAAGAGTTACACCTTGGAGAAAGGCAGCAACATCAGGACTCCAAGTCAGGGTGGGTAAACCAGCCCCACTGTAGCCAAAAGACCTAGCCAAAACAGGGAGAATTTGACCAGTTTCCGTAATAGCTGCTGGAATATAGTGAGCCAGGTTTGCTGCCAAAGTCAAGGGGAGATAGGCGTAAATAACCGTTTGATAATTGGGTAAACTTCTATCGAAAACACGAGCGATCCCATGAGTTAAATAAGTCAAAACTGCCGGAATACTCAACAGCAAAATTGCAATCGGCAAAGAAATCAGTAAATGCTCGGAATCAAGGGGCAATTCCCCTAAACCCACCCTAGCCAAAATTTTCTCCCCATGGTACATACATACCCCACCTAACAACAGCAGCAACAGCATCACCTCAGCCCCAAATCCCTGATGGTTTTCGAGTAAATCTGTTGCCGGAAACCGTAAGTTTAGATGTATCGAACGGTTTGGGCAGGCTTTAAGACAACTCATACACAAAACACAATCTCGATTATTCTGCAATTGGGCGGGATGGGAATACAGAGGAGAACCCTCTGTTTCTTGTCCTTCAGTGGGTAGAGCATCTGCAAAATTAATTGGGGTTGCCGAACCACCTTTATAACAACCAAAAGTCCTACACTGACTACCACAAACTTGTTGAGTCGATCGCAATTCAATCATTGAAAGTTTAGCAAACATCCCATTCATACCCCCAATCGGACAGAGATAACGACACCAGATGCGACGCTCATAGATTAAACTGCCAATTATTGCCCCAGCAGTAATAATAATCAGCAACCATGCCGAAAGATAGGCAGTGTGGGGTAAATCCCAAAGCTTTTCCCACAGATAAATTGCTACGAACCCGGCAAATAAGACATAAGCGCCCCAAAGATTCATCCATTTTGTCGGCCATGGCAACAATTTTCGCGGAAAAATCCAGAGGGAAAGTCTGCGTATCCATTCCCCAGTAATCATAAAGGGGCAGACTGCACACCAGAGGCGACCCACAAAAACAAACAAAAATAAATAACCAGGCCACCACCAAGCCCAAAACAGGTTGAGGAGGATGTTGCTTGTCCGGGTTTGGGGAGCGATAAAACCTGCGATAGTTACTGGCACAAAGACTATCATCATTACTATCCAAATTGCTTCTGGATACCAACGACTCAGAAGCAGTTTCCGCAGCCAAGGTAATTGATTGAGTAGGTCAACGCGAAAGCTATTTCTCTCAGATTGTACGGACCAAAGTACCTGTTCGGGAATGATGGATTCTGAAGCGGGGGTCATG
>JBFRWR010000088.1:0-3991 GCA_051439685.1 Trichodesmium sp. | reverse complement strand
GCAAAAGTGAGGATTAGGAGACAGGAGACAGGAGACAGGAGACAGGAGGCGCGGAGGCGCGGAGGCGCGGAATCAGGAGTCAGAATTTCGGTGAAATAGAATAGGGAAAAAAGTATAAAAATAGCCCCCATCTCCCCATCTCCCCATATCCCCGTCCCCCGATCTCTCCAGCTAATTTTATAGATCCGCTTAGGGGTTCTATAAAATCTCAAACTCTTCTTATTACTTACAAAAGTCAAAAGAGCGTTTGCTTTATTTATGAAAAAGCGCGCCTTGCTGACTGCTGACCGCTAATAGCTAAATGCTTAATCATAAATATCCTCAAAATATAAACTTAACCCAACTTTTCTAAACAGACTAAAGCATTATAATCAGGCACACCTTCAACAGAACGTTTACCCTTATCTAATAATACATTTCCTTCCGGCCAATGTACTTGTAAATTATTAGGTTTCATTGGAGCTAAATAAACCCGCCCTTTTAACTCACCTAAATCATTTTTTAACACCACATTATCCCCATCTTTTAAGCCTAATTTTTCGGCATCAAAAGGATTAATTAAAATCGCCTCTCGCAAAGCTCCAGTAATCGCATCTTTTTTTGACTGCACCATACTATTAAACTGTTTACCTCGGCGAGTTGCTACGAAAAAATATCCCTCTTTTAACTCTTCTTCAGGTGGAGTAAGAATCGAAAAATTAGCTTTACCATTCGGTGTGGGAAAATTCCAACCAAAACATAAATGAGAACCTCCATATTGAAAATTATCTCCAGGTTCTTTTAGATGTTGAATACCCGAATATTGTGGAATTACTAAAGCAATTTCCTGACGAATTTCCCCAGTATTTTTAAACTCTAATTTATCTGCAATTTCTGGACGAACTAACTTTGCTAAATCCATAAATACTTCCCACTCCGGGCGAGCTTCCCCAATTCTCTGACCTGGAATTTCGGGGCTAAAAATCACTCTTCTTTCTGTAGTTGTTTCTGTCACCCCTCCCGGAATTTCATAACGAGTTGTCGCGGGTAATAATATTACTGTTTCTCCCGGTTCAACTAACATTTGATTTGAGCAAATAATATCTTGATGTACTCGCAAAGGTACTCGTTTTATGGCAGCTTCTACATAATCTGGATCTGGTAAAACTTCTAAAAAATTTCCCCCTACAGAATATAAAATATCTAATTTTCCTGCCGCAGCATTATCAATCATTTCTGAAGCAATTAAACCTGCTTTATCGGGTACAGAAAAACCCCAAAGCTTGCTCATAACTTCGGCATTTTCAGAATTAATTTTTCTGCCTCCTGGAAACACCGTAGAATAACAACCCATTTCTGCTCCACCCTGCACTCCAGAATGACCTCGAATTGGCATTAAACCACAGCCTTCTCTACCAACAAAACCTTTAGTTAAAGCCAGATTAATAATAGCTCTGACATTATCTTCCCCACACTCATGTTGAGTAATTCCCATACTCCAAACAAATACCGCTTTTTCTGCTTTGCCAACCATTTTGGCAAAGGCATACATTTCATCGCGGGTGGCTCCAGAAAAGCGTTCTAATTCTGACCAAGATTGAGCATTTAATGCAGCTTCTAATTCCTCAAACTGATTAGTATAATTCTCTATGAAATGTTGATCAACCCAATTATTAGCAATTAAATGTTTAATGGTGCCGTTGAGGAATGCCATATCCCCATTAAGATTAACTAAAAAGAAATCTTCGGCAAATTTAGTTCCAAACAAAGCACTCTCTGGAATAGATGGGACCCAATAACGTTCCATCCCTGGTTCCCGATAAGTGTTAATTACAACAATTTTTGTACCTGCTTTTTTTGCCCAGTGCAAATACTTAACAGTAACAGGTTGATTATTTGCTACATTTGAACCTATAAATACCAATAAATCTGTACCGATCCAGTCTTTATAAGAACAAGTAGTAGCAGCAGCACCAATAGTAGTTTTCAGCGCTCCCGTGCTAGGAGAATGACAAATACGAGCAGCATTATCAATATTATTAGTACCGATCGCCCGTGCAGCTTTTTGGGCAGCATAATAAGTTTCATTGACAGTACCACGACTCGTCAGATAGAAACCTGTACGGTCTGGGTCAGTAGTTTTGAGGCGATCGCTAATTACTGCCAATGCTTCATCCCAACTAATTCGTCGAAACCCTTTGTCACCTTTATCACGGCGCATTGGGTAAGGCAGTCGCCCCATTTCTCGCAGGTCTCCACTACTTTTATTTTGCAGTTGAGAAACATCTGCCAGTATTTCGGGGTTAAATGCTGGCATTGTATTCAGGCGCAATAGTCGGAGGCGGACATTACATAGGTGAAACCCATCAAGAGTCCAATCCTTCATACCCGTTGTACCTAGGGAACAACCATCACAGACTCCTTTGTTGAGTATTTCCCAAGCGTAGGGAAGTTGGTCGAGGTTTTCTATTCCAGCGCGGATTAGTTCCCAGTAGTTATTGGGGTATTGCTCGCCAATACCGAAGGGTTTCCAGCTTGCCCAGATTTTCGGGTTCCATATTTTGTTTGGTTTGGGTAACATAATTTATTTAGCTGGGATGCTACTTTTAATTGCTTGACATCATTTGATTTTAATTCTTTACCATGAGCTAGCTAATTTTTAGGATAATTTAATATAATCTTAATAGTGTTATAGGAATTCTCATTCTTGGTGAAATACATAACTTTACAGCAGTTTTAGGTCAATGAATCACATAAAAAAAATGATAACCCTGTAGAGACGTTGCATAACAAAAATGCGTTTCATGTCACGCAGTGAAACGTCCCTACTTTAATGGTTTACTCAAATGAAAAGCGCTGTAACGGGATGGTGGTGCATTTTCATTAATTGGTAATGGCGGTCTATTGTAATTATTTTAGTTAAGGTAACAGTGGGAGCATCTTGCTCCCTTGCTAGACGTTGTTCATCTGATATCTGTTCAGTAAGCTCAAACTAATTTAAAAAGTTAAAAGCTCATTCCTAAATACCAGAAATATTCCAAATATCTAAAAGTTGCTGTAGTTTTTCATCAGTAAAATCATTAATAACAATACTAGCTCCTACCTCTAATAAAGATTCAGGTTCATGGGTAGAAGCAACTCCTACTGTATAGATTCCTGCTCCTACTGCCGACTTAATTCCAGAACGAGAATCTTCAAAAACAATCGCCTCTTCTGGGGAAATTTCCAATTTTTCTAAACATAATTTATAAGGTGCTGGATCGGGTTTTCCTACAGTCATTACTCCACCTAATATTACTAATGGAAAAGTATCTGTTAACTGCAAAACATCTAACATAAATTCAGCATTTTCTGGAGGTGCGTTTGTCACAACTGCTTTCTGAAGTTTTTCGTTTTCTACCCATTCAATAAATTCTAATAATCCTGTCATTGGTTCTAAGTTTGTAGCGATTTCTCGAAATTTTTCTTCCTTATAATTGGCTAGTTCTTCTACTTCTATAGTTGATAGGTGTGGTAGTAATTTTTTCAGAATTGTGGGATTAGTTCCACCACTAATTTTTTCTTTATAAGAGTTATGGTCAATTGCTATTCCGTAATTATTTAAAATTTCTTTCCATACCTGGAAATGCAAGGGGTCTGTATTTACTATGGTGCCATCGAGGTCGAACAAAATTGCTTTGAGCATCTTATTTATTTTGGTAGATAATGTTTACTTTTGTGGTTCTGAAAAGAGAATTTTTCAGAGAATTGAGAATAGTTTGAGCTTTTATTGCGCAATACGCAATAGAAGTTTTTACCTAGTATTTTCTGATTTCTGGGAAAAATTTGTCGGGGGTGGGAAGAGTTTACTCTGGCGAATTTATCAAATTTCTATTTCGGAAAAATCTCTATTGCGCAATACGCAATAGAAGTTTTTGCCTAGTCTTTTCTGATTTCTGGGAAAAATTTGTCGGGGGTGGGAAGAGTTTACTCTGGCGAATTTATCAAATTTCTATTTCGGAAAAATCTCTAT
>JBFRWR010000087.1:0-4781 GCA_051439685.1 Trichodesmium sp. | reverse complement strand
CCATAAGCAACTACGACAAATACATCTGCATCTGCTTGTCTTAATAAGTCGAGAGTTTCAGCATTTTTTTTAACTCGACGCGGTTGCCAGACAGGGATATTATGGGTGACAGCTACCGACTTAACTGGAGATGGAATCAGTTTATTACCACGCCCCCGTCTTTTATCCGGTTGAGTGACAACTGCCATAACTTCAATTTCTGGGTCAGCTAATAATTTTTCTAGAGTAGGAACAGCAAATAAAGGTGTGCCAAAAAATATTATTTTCATATAAATATAAAAAATAAGAGACAATAATAATTAAGTATAGCAGAACTTGCCAATGAATAATCGATAATTAATCTATCAGAAATTAATGACTTACTTCAAAGGTTAAAGAAAATATTAGGGTGGGTTTCGGCTGTTACCGATATAAAAAGCGTCAGCTTAACCCACCCTAATATTATAGATTTGCGGTGCGTTACACTTCCTTAACGCACCCTACTGGACTGAGATGGTGGGGGCTGAAAATATTTCGTCATTGCTATTATTAATAAATTGAAATTACCTGAATCTGAGTAACTCGGTGCATGGGTTTACTTGGTTTTTCTGTTGTTATAAATTCATCAGAATTTACAGAAATAGCAGCAGCAACGTGAAGAGCATCTATTGCTCCTAAACCAAAATCAGAAGCTAATTTTTGTGCAGATTCTACAATTTTTTCTAGTTCGTTTGCCCAGATAGTACAACCTGCAAAAAAAGTCTCATAAAAATCAACTTCTGCTACTTGTTTATTATAGATAGCTTTGGGTAATACTTCTAATTTTACAAACAAGCTAGTAGCATATTCTCGTTGGGGGTCATCAAGAATTTTTGTTGCTTTTATTCTTGTGGGGGTTATGCCTCTAAATGCTGCAATAAGCACCCCAGAATCTATGTAAGTTTTGGTCAAATTCAATGCCTTTCTCTCCGACTTTCTGATATCTCTTCATTTATTTCATCCAAAGTTAGTAATTTAGATTGCTTGGTGAGCGATCGAGAACTAATTTCCCATAGTTTTTTACCCATCTCTGTTTGAGGTTGATAAATATTTTCCTGGTTAATATCGTGATTTTGTCGATAAAGTTGTTCGACTAAATCTAATACTTCTTGCTGTTTTTCTAATGGCAAAGTACGCCATTTATTGAGTAAAATTTGTTCCTTATTCATTTGTGTTTTGATATCTATTATTTCCGTTAAGAGCTAGTAGTGGACTGTTTCATCTTATAATGTTGCAATAGAAAAGTGTCTGGAGATTGCTTTCCTAAGGTCATGCTCCGGATTCAAGTCGGCTCTTAGCCGTTAGCGAAGCTTTGCGCCAGCAAAACACTGTCGTTTGCAATGACAAATAATTATGCACTATTTTAGTTGAAACAGTCTACTACGAGATTACTTCTAACTTCTGACTTCACCCATCCTCCCGACGCCAAACTTTGATAAATAAATCTGCTCCAAGATGGATCATTGTCTTACCGTCTTCGCTAAAGATTACTTGTTCGATGGAATCAGCATGGCCAGGAAGGGTAATCAACAGTTCTTCCACAGCAGCATCAATTATCTGCAGATTAGATGTTTTTGTAGTCTGATCATAACTAGGTTTGAGTATAAGATCGCAACCAGGACTAGCAACACGAAACTCACCACTAGCAGGTAAGAAGTTTAGCGTATAAGAATGCCAAAGTTGGATGGTGTAATCCTGACTGCCACTAGCTAAGAATTGTCCGTCAGCACTGAATGCAACAGACTTGACATCATCTGAATGTCCTTCTAGGGTTCGCAGTAATTCTCCTGTGTAGGGATGCCAAAGTTTTATGGTGTTGTCGCGACTGCCGCTAGCCAGGAGTTGTCCGTCGGCACTGAAAGCAACAGAATCAACATAACTTGAATGCCCTTCTAAGGTTCGCAGTAATTCTCCTGTGTAGGGATACCAAAGTTTGATAGTCCTATCATCACTGCCACTAGCCAAGAATTGTCCGTCGGCACTGAAAGCAACAGACTTGACATCATCTGAATGTCCTTCTAAGATACGAAGTAATTGTCTTGTGTGAGGATGCCAAAGTTTGATAGTCCTATCATCACTGCCGCTAGCCAAGAGTTGCCCGTCAGCACTGAAGACAATAGAATTAACATCATATGAATGTCCTTCTAAGGTTCGCAACAATTCTCCAGTCTGAGGATGCCACAGTTTAATGGTGTTATCACTACTGCCACTAGCCAGGAGTTGCCCGTCGGCACTGAAAGCGACAGACTTGACAGAATTTGAATGCCCTTCTAGAGTTCGCAATAATTCTCCAGTCTGAGGATGCCACAGTTTAATGGTGTTATCACTACTGCCACTAGCCAGGAGTTGCCTGTCGGCACTGAAAGCAACAGAATTTGAATGTCCTTCTAGGGTTTGCAGTAATTCTCCGGTGTAGGGATGCCACAGTTTAATGGTGTTATCACTACTGCCGCTAGCTAAGAGTTGCCCGTCAGCACTGAAGGCAATAGAATTAACATTATATGAATGTCCTTCTAGGGTTCGCAGTAATTCTCCAGTGTGGGATTGCCAAAGTTCAACTGCCGTCAGTAGTTTCTCCGTAGCCAAATTCCAAGCTTTGCTGATTTTCCCATCACTCCTTTCCGCAACTAACTGACTGCCATCAGCATTAATACCGACTAATTTATATAAATCATTATCAAACCCTTTAAAAATCGAAGTACACTTCCAACGAGTTTTAACCAGCTTTTCCAACCCCATTTCGTATGTCCCAGGCTGTGGTTGCTTCTCCAACCCCGTTTCGTAAGTACCAGGCTGTGGTTGCTTCTTCAATTCTGCTTCGTAAGCATCTCGCTGTCGTTGCTGGTGCATTTGCAATATTCTAATATAATCCCTCACCAACTCCTGGGGAAACCATTCTTGGGCAAATTCCCCTTCCAACTCAAACAAACGCGGTTCGTAACTCGCCGTGGCATCAATATAAAGATAATACAAATCCACCACAAAAGCTGCTAATAGCTTGTGAACCATCACAATGATCTGCCTAACAATCCGCAAGCTTTTCTTTTCATCTAAACCCCCTTCCTCCAGTTTTTCCCGCGCCTGTTCCCAATCCCACGCCTGCATCGGTAGCAAAGAAACCTTATCATCGTGCAATCCCCAATACCCGAGATGGAAGTTCACCTCGTAATCACTAATTTGAGAGTAAAGCACTACCGTCGGCACCGGTGCTAACAGTTTGTGTAACTGCTTTGCCCGAATATCAGAAATTGGTTCCTTGAAATAATCCCCGTAAAACTCCACTGGGCAAGGAGAAAAGTTACCACTCCCTGCATTCAAAGGATAATTTTGATGCAGAAACTCCTTTAACTTACTCTGGATTTCGATTGTCAAGTTATTACGAAAGGACTGGGGGCAATCTTCGCTAATATCCGGAGGTGATGCCAGCATTAACAACCGATACTGTTGCTGCCCTCTGCGCAAAATATCGTCTGTTTCCTGGCGACTCAATTTCGAGAACCAATTCTCCGAATCCCAAATAGTTTGGATTTCAGTAAGTTTCATCTCAACGGCCTGGGCGTGTAACTCCCGCATTAACTCCCGTTGCTGGATAGCAAGTTTGCGTCGATCCTGTAAATCTTGTTGCTTAAGTAGCAATTCTTCTTGTTTAAGCTGGAGCCTACGTTCATCTCGTTGTGCTTGGTTGAAAGCAATTTGAGATTGTAACTCCAGTTGTGCTATTTGGATGCTCTCCAATCGTGCCTCTCTTTCTTCTCGTCGCTGCAGATATTCAGATTGTGCTTGCATCAATTTGGCTTGTTCTTTAGTTTGTTGGACAATAGCACTAGAATTGCCAGTTGAGCTATTAACAAAGCCTGTAGCTAACCCCTCACCAGCACTTTTGGCGACTTCACAAAGCAACTTGCTAACCGCAGCCAAAGTTATTGGGTCTGTCATAGAATTTAACCTCCTTATCAAAGTAGCAGTATTTTTAGGATACTATATTATAATTATACTACCTTGAAAAAATTACACCATAAAAACCAATGAACAGCGAACAAATCTTACTCAATAAACGACGTATTTTACTATTTAAAAAAAACAGCAAAAAGTATTATATTTAGTAGAACAAATCGCTTGGAAACACTAGGATATTATATCAAATTTGCTTGTTTCGGAGTAACAATAAACCGGGTTTCTGGGAGGTCAATGGTTGTAGGGACGTTGCATGCAACGTCCCTACAAGGGGTTATGAGAAAAACCCGGTTTATCTGCTTTTTTATATACTACCGGATTTGATATTAACTAGGCAAATATTTATTAATATCTCATATTATAGCGTTTCTCAAATTGGTGAGATACAGCTTTAGATCCCCGCCTGCCCCCCTTAAAAAGGGGGGAGGTTTGAAAGTCCCCCTTTTTAAGGGGGATTTAGGGGGATCGTAAATGTACTTCATATTTATGAGAAATGCTATCTATCATGTGCAGTTAAATAGTTATAATTAGAGTTCGTAGTAGGGCTTTAGCCCAAACTCTAGATAGGGCTATAGCTTTACTACTAACAAAAATAATCCTTGATTATCCGGACATTATATTACTACTATAAAAGCTGATGAATTAATAAAAACATAAAAACCAAACAAACTAATACACAAAATTACTCAAATTAGGGTAATTTAAAATAATCAATCCCTCTTTTTCCCTCTTTCTTCTAAAGTATGTACCTGAGACATTTACATTTACGACAGTTTCGGAACTATCGAGACCAACAAGTTAAATTTGAT
>JBFRWR010000086.1:0-14180 GCA_051439685.1 Trichodesmium sp. | reverse complement strand
GAGAAACTAGGATTTGAGATTGCTATCCGTTCCGGACTGCTCCGCAAACCCTGTCGGTCGCAATGACGAAAATACTTTGTAGTGCGTAAGTCCTATTCTTTTGATATTTTCTTATCCTCTCTTCCCTCCTGACTCCTGTCTCCTGTCTCCTGTCTCCTCCCTCATTTATTTATAACTATTCAACCGGACATGATATCAGTCCTGAGTTTAGATAAAATCAAGGTTGTGCATGAATCGTTCTTCAGAAGCAGCTTGTAAAAATTTGTTAAGTATAACTGCTTATTGACATTCTAGAGTGATAAAATTTTGTATAGCTGAGATTAGATGTTGTAGCTTAATCTGATCTGGTGAATCTGATTAAGTCCCCAGAATATTTAACCTGTTTGTAAACTTTTATGAGGTATGAAGAGTCACTCAAATTCTAGAGTGATAAAATATTATAAGTTGTGGCTGACAAAAGATGATTGAGACATTGCTCTGGCTCAACATCAATAAAATTAAGCCATTGCACCAAATATAAAAATATTGCTACGGTATAGATTTTGTTCACTTTAGGAGTTTATAGTAAATTCAGATATAAATCGAACAAATAAAATTCAAT
The DNA here is from genome assembly GCA_051439685.1 of Trichodesmium sp. Classification (GTDB taxonomy): domain Bacteria; phylum Cyanobacteriota; class Cyanobacteriia; order Cyanobacteriales; family Microcoleaceae; genus Trichodesmium. The sequence goes on along the minus strand of JBFRWR010000086.1, from coordinate 13,579 downwards.
AATTCAACCATACAACCAAAAAGGAAATTATGTTTGAAGCTTACATCGTTGCAGCGAAACGCACCGCTCTAGGACGTTTCGGAGGTATTTTGTCGGGCTTGACTCCTCCAGAGTTAGGCGCTCATGCTATGAAAGCGGCCCTAGAACAAGCGGGTATTTCTGGGGATCAACTAGACCTTTATATTATGGGAAATGTTCTCAGGGCAGGACATGGGCAGTTATTACCTAAACAAGCAGCAATCAAAGCGGGTATCCCTGAGACCGTTGATGGGTATGCTGTAGATATGGTTTGTTCATCAGGAATGATTAGTGTTATCAATGCAGCCACAGCTATTAAAGCAGGAGAAGCCGAATTAGTTTTAGCTGGGGGGATGGAGTCTATGTCTCAAACGGCCTTTTCCATCTCTCAAAGGGCAAGATGGGGCTACAAAACCTTGTTGGGAGCGCCTGAACAAATAACTGACCTCTTAATTTATGATGGTTTAACCGATCCTATTACTGGGGAAGGTATGGGACAAGAAACAGAAAGACTCGCCAAGGAACATGGTTTTACCCGTGACCAACTAGATGAAGTAGCTGCAAATTCCCAAAAACGAGCTTTTGACGCAACTCAACGGGGTACATTTAAAAAAGAAATTGTTCCTATAGAGGTTAAAGTTAAAAAGGATGTTAAGGTAGTAGATAGTGATGAAGGTATCCGAGAAGAGACAACCGCTGAAAGTTTAGGTAAATTACGTCCTGCTTTTAGTAAAGATGGAGTGTTAACTGCCGGAAATTGTAGTCAAATTAGTGACGGGGCTGCTGCTTTAGTCATCGCTAGTCAAAAAGCTATTGATGAGTATGGTTTAACTCCTATAGCCAAAATTTTAGGCGGAACATGGTCTGGGGGTGAAACATGGCGTTTCCCTGAATATCCTGTTCATGCCTCGAAAAAACTTCTGGAGAAACTGGGTAAAACTGTGGCAGATATTGATCTATTTGAAAATAATGAGGCTTTTTCAGTTAGTAACCTCTTATTTGAAAATATGCTTGGTGTCCCCAGGGAAAAATTAAATGTCAATGGTGGTGCTATCGCTCTGGGACATCCCATTGGGGCCTCCGGTGCGCGAGTTATTGTCACCTTAGTTAATGCTTTAGTTGAGCAAGATAAGAAACTAGGTTTGGCAGCTCTATGTCATGGTACAGGTGGCGGTACTGCCTTTGCCTTGGAATTAGTATAAAGCAAGGGATCAAATACTCTACATCAAAATTGTCTAAAGATGGAGGTTTGATCCATCATCAAAGACTTGCTATATAAGTTGAATTAGCAACCTATCTGGTTGAAGTAGTAGGAGAAATTTATTAATCCCTCCTATCAAGAAAAAGTTACGTTCTCACCTAATGGAGCAGAATTATGGTATCTTTAGGACTAGAAGACAAAGTTATAGTAGTAACTGGTGGTGCCAGAGGTATTGGCGCAGCGATCGTCAAACTCCTCACAGAATTGGGAGCTAAAGTAGCTTATACCGATTTAATCGACGGTGAACCCCAGGAAGGGGTATTGGCGCTGAAAGCTGATGTCACCAAATTATCAGAAATGGAGGAAGCTGCGAATACAATTGAAGAAAAACTAGGTTCAGTCTACGGTGTGGTAGCTAATGCCGGAATTACAAGGGATAACTTTTTTACCGAACTCACTGAAGAAGATTGGGATAAAGTTATCGCTGTTAACTTGAAAGGGGTTAAAAATACAATCCAGCCTTTGTTTAAGAAATTGCAGGAACGTAATGACCCGAAAAAAGAAGAGACAGGTCCTAAAGACGGAGGTTCCATCATAGGTATTAGTTCTATTTCTGGCGATCGAGGTAATGTTGGTCAAGTTAACTATGCCGCCACTAAAGCTGCTGTAATTGGGATGATGAAATCTCTGGCGCTGGAAGGCGCTCGTTATAAAATTCGTGCTAATGCAATTGCACCAGGATTTATTAATACCGAAATGACCGCAAAAATTCCCGATAAAGTTAAAGATAAAATTACTGCTACTATTCCTTTCCGTCGTTTCGGTGAACCTGAAGATATTGCTTGGGCAGTAGCATACTTGCTTTCTCCCGTCGCCAGTCAATATGTCAGTGGTCAAGTTATTCGCGTTAACGGCGCTCATCACACTTAATTTTCTTGGCAATTATTAAAGATGCAAGCGTTGTTAATTTTCCGGTAGTCATGCTCCTGTAATGGTAAATGGGGATGAACAATGCTATCGCCAGGGAGCAAGATGCTCCCGTAAACAAAATAATTAAAATAGACAACCATTACAATGCACCACTATCAATTTTCCTGATTTCAAGTTCTTGAGGATTTACCCATCCCAAACAAGAAATCTGGTTGATTACCCTGATTATTGGCTGATTATATACGAACTTTTGTTGAGAAACTCGGTTTCTGCATAACTTAATAAATTTTACTGAGGAAAAACAATGACTACAAAGACTACAGAAGAATGGACAAATATGGCCAACACCATGGCTAAGAATTGGACAGAAATGGGTACGCAAATGTGGAAAAGTTGGTTTGATATTGTAACTACCTTTCCCACACCAGACAAACTAATGACTGCCACATCAGAAACCTCTGAAGCTTTTGTTAGTAACCGGGATTTGTTTATTCAGTTTCTCGAATTGTCTGCCACCGCTTGGAAGGAAATGTTACCCAAAGTTGAGTCTGGGGATGAGTGGCAATCTGTCTTAAACAAATATACCGAACAACTACGTCAACAGTTTACAAGTTTTTCTACCTCCGCAGATAAAATTACTGAAGATACAACTAAACTCTGGGAACTGTACTTGAAAGATATCCAAAAGTTTAGTCAGCTTTGGGGCAACCCTCTGGGATTATCCCTGGAACCCTTGAGGAAAATGAGTTTTGGTAACAGTGAAGGTTTGCTAGAAATCAATAATATTTACTGGGATTTATATCAACGCTGTTTGGGTAATTTTGTCCAAACTCCCACCCTCGGACTCAATCGAGAGTTGAATGGTAAATTGCTGAATGGTTTTGATGCTTGGACAAAACTGTATCAAGCTACCGTAAATTATCAAGTAGTGATTTCTGATATTCAAGTTCGCTCCTTTGACGCTTTGATGAAAGAATTAGTTGCCTTAGCGGAAAAAGGCGAGAAAGTCGAAAGTTGGCGAGATTTTCATCGGATCTGGAGTCAAGTAGCAGATGAGGTATTTGCTGAAACATTTAAGTCAGACAATAATCTTAAGTTACGAGGCGAGTTCATCAATGCTCTCAATGCTTATAAGGTATATCAGCAAGAATTGATTGAACTATATTTGAAAATGTTCAATGCTCCCATTCGCAGTGAAGTGGATGAAATTCATAAGAATGTCTATGACTTAGGCAAGGAAGTTAAGGAAATCAAAAAACTGCGTCAGCAAGTGGAGGATTTGACTAAGGAAGTAGCAGAATTGCGTAAACCAGGCAAGGAAGTAGCAGAGCGGAAACCAGGCAAACCAGCCGAGAAATAGGTTAGAAATCCGGTAGAATCGGTATTATCAAACGGCACACAAACCGGGTTTGTATGAGATATCCTACAGGAATATATAAATCTCATCACAAACCTGGTTTCCTTGTTTATTTTTTTTGGAGATAATTTTTAACTATGTTACCATTTTTAATGCAGCTCAATCTAGGAGATGCAATGCACGAATATTCTGAACTGACTACAAGTTTCCTTGAAGGTCTAGAAAATTTAAGTGACCTCAAAGAAGAAGATATTGAGATTGGTGTATCTGAAAAAGAAGAAGTTTATCGAGAGGATAAATTGACTCTGTACCACTTCAAACCACTTGTTGAAACACCTTTTAAAATTCCGGTTCTTTTGGTTTACGCTTTGGTTAACCGTCCCTATATGGTGGATTTGCAAGAGGGGCGATCATTGGTGCAAAATTTATTAAAATTAGGTCTAGATATATATCTAATTGATTGGGGATATCCGACTCGCGCCGATCGCTGGCGAACTTTGGATGATTATATTAATGGTTATATTGATAACTGTGTAGATGTATTGCGCGATCGCCATAAATTGGACAAGATTAATCTATTGGGTATTTGTCAAGGCGGCACATTTAGCATTTGTTACAGCGCCTTACATCCTGATAAGGTGAAAAACCTCGTTACAACTGTTACTCCCATTGATTTTCATGTCGCAGGAGGACTGCTTAATCTTTGGGGTGGGTCTACCATGGGTGCAGATGCGCTTGATGTAGACCTTCTGATCAAAGCTCAAGGAAATATGCCTGGAGAATTTCTCAATTTAGAATTTTTGATGCTGAAACCTTGGCAATTATCTATTGATAAATATCTAGATTTTCCGAAAGCAATGGCAAATAAAGATAAATTGCTTAACTTTATGCGGATGGAAAAGTGGATATTTGATAGTCCCGATCAAGCAGGAGAAGCATATCGACAATTTATCAAAGATTTCTACCAAGACAATAAGCTCATTAAAGGGGAAGTCAAGATAGGCGATCGTCTAGTAAATTTGCAGGATGTGAAGATGCCAGTTTTGAACATCTATGCTGAAAAAGATCATTTAGTACCTCCAGAATCTTCTATTGCTCTAGAAACATATGTTGGCAGTAAAGATTACATGGTTAAGTCTTTCCCTGTTGGACATATTGGTATGTATGTCAGTGGCAAAGTGCAGCGAGACCTACCTCCAATGATTGCAGATTGGCTTAAAGCTCGATAGGAATCGCAGTTAGTGGCTATCCTGGTAGCGGACTGACACAGTATCTAGTAGGGGGTGGCCGTTAACCCCCTACAGAATTGTCAAAACTATAAGTCTATTTTCGCCTCGACAATATCAGCAGAACGTTTTAACTGAAAACCAACTTTTTCACAAACTCGCTGCATAGCTGTATTCTGAGCTAAAACTGTAGCAACAATTCGGTCTAACTTCTCATCTCGACCCACCTGCACCAATCGCAACAGTATTTCAGTACCTAACCCCTGACGTTGATAGCGATCGCTCACTAACATGGCAAACTCTCCCTCATTCACTCCATGTAACTTACTCAAGCGACCTGCTCCTAAAATTTCATGCTCTCCCGTCTCTGGATTTTTATAATCTGCCACCAATGCCATTTCTCGATAGTAATCAATAAAACAAATCCTAGTTAACCGTTCGTGAGCAATGCGGCGACTCAACTTCATAAAGTTAAAATAACGCAAATAGACACTTTCCTCTGACAAGGTTTTGTGGAATTGAACAATCGACGGTTCATCCTCTGGGCGAATAGGGCGAATAGTCACCTCAATGCCATTGTTCATTTGCCAAGGTTTGACATATTGAGTAGGATATGGACGAATAGCTGATGATGGTAGCTTCTCTACACCCACACTCTTTTCATGGAGAACTATCCGTGCATCCAAAGCAATCAACCGTTCCGAAGAAGCCAATAGAGGATTAATATCAATTTCTTTAATCCAAGGTTGCTCTACCACCAAATAACTAAATTTCACCAAGAGCTTTTCTAGTGCTACCAAATCTACAGCTTTCCTTCCCCTGACTCCTTTTAGGGCTTGATAAATTTTTGTCTGTTCCATCATCCGGCGAGCTAGAGTTGTATTCAAAGGAGGCAAAGCGATCGCCCTGTCTTTAAACACCTCTACCAACTGCCCACCCGTACCAAACACTAACACCGGACCAAACTGTGAGTCAATACTGCTACCAATAATCAACTCATATCCACGGTCTAAGCTTAACATTGGTTGCACTGTCACCCCTAGAAAATGCTCAGATCCGACTTTCTCAGTTACAGATGTTTGAATATTTTGATATGCCCATTTTACTGATTCTGCATCTTTGAGATTTAACTGCACACCGCCTACATCAGTTTTATGAGTAATTGTCTCGGAAAACAGTTTTAGCACCACTGGATAACCCATTAGATTAGCACTTTCCACCGCTTCTTCTTCAGTTTTAGCAACCAATGTCTGCACAATAGGAATACCGTAAGCAGCTAAAATCTGTTTTGATTCTGACTCAGTGAGAATATTTCTGCCTGCATCCTGAGCAGTTTGAATAATTTGCTCAACTGTAAAAAATTTAGACCCATCATCTTGTTCTTGCGCTAGCAATGGCGTTTCATAAATACCCTGCAAGTTATAACTATAGTGCCACATCCAGTTAAAGAGATTGGCAGCAGCATCTGGATAACGATAGGTGGAGATACTAGAACGATTGAGAATAATTTCACCTTTAGTTACCTCATCACCTCCCATCCAACTTGCTAATACTGGTTTTTTGGCAGTCTGAGCATAATGCTTTAACTGTTTGGCTGTTTGAGTGGGGTCGGTCATCGCTTGAGGAGTCAAAATCACCAGCAAACCGTCAGTGTTAGGATCTTTAACTGCTACTTCTAAAGTTTTGCGGTAGCGATCTGGGTCAGCATCACCAAGGATATCAATCGGGTTACCATGACTCCAGTGGGTGGGGAGAAATTCATTCAGTTGAGAAATTGTTTCTGCTGCCAGAGGGGCAAGTTCTCCACCAGTAGCAATCAGTGCATCGGTAGCCAGGACTCCTGGTCCTCCTGCATTAGTAATAATCGTCAGTTTGGGTCCTTTTGGTAGTTGTGGCTGTTTTGCCATCACTTCTGCCATATCAAATAGTTCGGAGATACGATTCACTCGCACCACCCCACACCGACGAAAGGCAGCATTTAGGACTGCATCACTACCTGTTAGTGACCCTGTATGTGAAGCAGCAGCTTTAGCAGCAGCTTCAGTTTGACCTGCTTTGATCACTATTATTGGTTTGGTCAATGCTACTTCACGAGCAGCGGACAGGAATGACCGCGCATTGCCAATCGATTCCATATAGATTACAATACTTTTAGTATGGGGATCGTCACCAAGATAGTAGATCAGGTCGCCCCAATCTAAATCTAGCATTGAACCTATGGAAATGAACGCACTGAACCCTACGTTTTCTGCAAAACTCCAGTCAAGAACGGCGGTACAAAATGCTCCACTCTGACTAATGAAACCAAGGTTTCCTGGGTTGGCCATAGTGCTAGCAAAGGTGGCGTTGAGTCCACTATGGGGATTCATTAGTCCCAAACAGTTAGGGCCAATCAGTCGCATTTTCCCCTTGGCTGTTGCCATAATTTGTCGTTCTAATTCTATGCCTTCTGGTCCAATTTCTTTGAATCCTGCGGAGATAATGATTGCACCCTTGACTCCGACTTCCACACACTCACGCACAGCATCGGGAACCATGGGGGCAGAAATGGCGATGATTGCTAAGTCAATTGGGTCTGGTATGGCTTTGAGATTGGGATAAGCGGGAATTCCCAGGACATTATGGCGTTTGGGATTGACTGGAAAAATTGTACCCCCAAAGGGATTGCTCATTAGATTCCAGAGGATTGTGCGACCTACACTACCGACTCTATCTGTAGCACCGATTAGAGCCACACTTTTTGGGGCAAATATTGAGGTTAGGGGTTGTTTCTCTGCTTTTAGAATGTCATAAGTTGGATCGGTTGTTTGTTGAGGTGTTTGTATCATTATATTGTTCCTTATTGTTCATTTCCCTGGTATTAAAACTATAGGCTAAGAACTATATCTTTCTGTGGACAATGAAGACCAGTTTCTAGTGCTACAGTAGATTTTTTGTGGTTAGTTAAGCTACTTTTTTGATTTATTTTATCGGTAGGTTACAATTAAAGATTATTTGATTTTCCCTCAATGACATACAATACATATTTCCCTCTCTTACTATAGCATTTTTCATAGAAGTCAAGGGCATAATTTTTATATTTTATTTTTAGGTTAAAAGCCAGATATTTATTGTATAATTAGAAGTTTAGTTCTTGGAAAAATATAGGGTGCATCTCATATTAGCAAAAATACTTTTTTCCTATTCCCTATTCCCTATTCCCTTATTTCTCACTTCATAATCTAGGAATATATTTATCTCATATCTATCTACCTACTGGATTTTAATTCTGGGAAATCTTACCAATTTGCGATTTTAGCAACTATTCGTTCTCTTAATACTTATTTGACAAACAGTCTCTTAGTGTCTAATTAGGGTTTGCGCTCAAAAGTCTTTTTGTGGAGGTAGGGAGTAGGGAGTAGGGAATAGCTAAGACTCTTGAGTTGGAGGGAGTTGTATAGGAGGTAGTCGGCAAAATTATTCCTTGCCAACTCTGCCCAACTATACGTCAAAATACTCACTTTTTCAGTCTTCTTAGGTAAAAATTATATCATGTCCGTTGGTATCGTTTGTGTAAAAGTTAGCGTGGATATTTACAGGAAATTTAAGTTTTTTTCTTGCTCAATTGCCTTCCTGTTTTTTGCCTGTTGCCTGTTTCCTGTTGCCTGTTGCCTACCTTTTATATACAATACCGATGCTACCGGACATCATATTAGGTACTTTTTCACCTTCTAAAAAGGCTAAAACTAATATCAGTAAATACTTTGATATTTAATCAGCAAACCCTAATTTATATTTATTCAGGAAACAGGTTTTCAATAAACAGATTTTTATCAGTTTTAGTTAGGAAATAAAATTGATATTTATGAAATAAATGTATCATAAATTGTAATAAATAATCACTTTCTTAATCCAGATAATACTAAATTCGGTTTAGATGGTAGACCTCTCCTCCAAAAGAGGGAGTAGGGAACAGGGAGAAATAATTTATGATTTATTTACTATAATTGATTTGATTTTTTATTATTGGATATCTCTAGTAGCTTTATTATAAAGGTAAGCTATAAGTCATAAATAATAAAGGTTAGAGGAGAATTTGAAAATTACATTTTGATAACTGTATTTGGTATCAAAAGAAGCTTGACATCAATTTTTATTAGTGAGATGTAATTAAAATATTATTCTCTATTTCACAGATAAACTATTAATTTTTTTCCATATTATCTACTCCCTGTAAGCTAAAAAATATTATTTTGGGATATTTAAACAAACATAATATCAGGTATATATATATTAGTAAAAACTACTATAGATATACAGTAACAAAAGTGAGTTAAATAATTCCTGATTTGCGCAAAAATTTATTGTTATAACGGTTGTACCTAATCATTTGGCAAAAGGCTGTATCCGAAAAATAATTATTTTTTTTACTGTGAGTAAATATATAAGTTGCAGTCTAAAAAATAAAACAATCTTCTAAAAATCACAAGAAGCAGTTAATAAAACTAACAGATCATTGCTAAGTGAAAAGTTAACTAATACCTCAAACATTAAATCAACTTGTCAGGCTTTAATATTTGTGCCTGGGCAATATTATTTGGCAACGATTAATTGAATTAAGTCCTATTTAGTCACTCTGCTGAAGTAAAATATAAATAAATGATCAATTAACTGATAAAATCTGAAAGATTTCTCTAACTTTGGTAAATGGGAATAATACCTGCACGAATTGCAATTGATGCTATGGGTGGGGACCACGCCCCATCAGAAATTGTTGAGGGAGCAATCAAGGCACAAGAAACTTATGGTGTCAAAATATTGCTAGTTGGCGACCCTCAAAAAATTAAAGCCTGTATAAATCACAAATCAAATCAACCTCTGCCAGAAATAGTTCCTGCTGAGGACATAGTGGAAATGCACGAAGAACCTTTGACTGCCATTAGAAGGAAGTCCAAGGCATCAATAAATGTAGCTATGAATTTAGTTAAGCAGAAAGAAGCAGATGCTGTAGTTTCTGCTGGTCATTCAGGAGCGGCAATGGCCTCTGCTTTGCTGCGGTTGGGACGAATAACTGGAATTGACCGTCCAGCAATTGGGGCCGTACTCCCTACTATGGTTCCCAAAAAACCAGTTCTAATACTAGATGTAGGGGCGAATGTGGACTGTCGCCCTAAATATTTAGAGCAGTTTGCAGTGATGGGGACAATTTATAGCGAATATGTCTTGGGGACTCTTGAACCGAAAGTAGGACTACTAAATATTGGGGAAGAGCCATCTAAAGGAAATGATTTGGCTGTCAGAACTCATCAAATACTCCAGGACAATAATCAAATAAATTTTATTGGTAATGCTGAAGGCCGTGATGTTTTATCTGGTGAATTTGATGTGATAGTTTGTGATGGTTTTGCTGGCAATGTATTATTAAAGTTTGCAGAAGCGGTGGGTGATGCTGTACTCCAAATGATGAGGGAAGAGTTGACACCTGGTCTGAGTGGGAAAATAGGTACTGCTATTTTACGACCAAATTTAAAACGTATGAAGCAAAGAATAGACCATGTGGAACATGGAGGAGGATTACTATTGGGGGTAGGGGGTATTTGTATTATTAGTCATGGTTCATCAAAAGCAGCTTCTATCTCTAATGCTATTCGTTCAGCAAAAGAAGCTGTGGAACATCAAGTCCTAGAACGAATTAATTCTAAGTATCTACCCGAAAGTAAAAAGTCAATAGTTAGTAATCAATAGTTCCTCTGGAAATGTTAAGTTGATTTACTGTAATCAAGATACAGCAAAAAGATTTAGGAATAATTGATGGTAACTAGGAAATAATCCTACAAAACAATTAATAATTTCAAACTGACAGATGACAAATATAGGTATTGCCATTACCGGAAGTGGTTCCTCCGTACCAAAAGTATCACTGGATAATCAAAATCTATCCAAGGTAGTAGAAACTTCTGATGAATGGATCAGCTCTCGTACTGGTATTGGCCAACGACGACTAGCAGATACAACAGAATCATTATGTAGTCTGGCCACCCAAGCATCCCTAGCAGCGATCGCCCAAGCTAAAATTACTCCAGCAGATATTGACTTGATTATTTTAGCTACATCTACTCCAGATGATTTATTTGGTACTGCTAGTCAAATTCAAGGAGAGTTGGGCGCTCAGAAAGCAGTTGCTTTTGATATGACGGCCGCTTGTTCTGGTTTTGTCTTTGGTATGGTGACAGCATCCCAGTTTATTCGTAATGGAGTTTATCAGAATGTTTTACTAATTGGGGCAGATATTCTCTCCCGGTGGGTGGACTGGGAGGATAGACGGACTTGTGTATTGTTTGGAGATGGAGCTGGTGCAGTGGTTCTGCAAGCTTCAGAAAGCGATCGCCTCTTGGGTTTTGAACTTCATAGTGATGGTAGTCAAAATAGCTCTTTAAACCTGGCTTATCAACCCCAAGCAAAACAAATAATTGAAGGGGTCAATGTTAGTCATGGTACTTATCAACCAATAACTATGAATGGTAAAGAAGTCTATCGTTTTGCGGTACAAAAGGTACCAGAAGTGATAGAAAAAGCTTTATTTAGAGCTAATCTGACTGTAGATAAAATTGATTGGTTACTATTACATCAAGCAAACCAAAGAATTCTTGATGCTGTTGCTCGTAGACTAAAAGTTCCATCGGAGAAAGTTATTAGTAATCTAAGAAATTATGGTAATACTTCAGCAGCTTCTATACCTCTAGCTTTAGATGAAGCTGTTAGGGAAGGCAAAGTTAAATCAGGAGATATTATTGCTGCTTCTGGTTTTGGAGCTGGCTTAACTTGGGGGGCAGTAATTTTTGAGTGGAGTATTTAGTTAAGTAATATCAATTTCCCAAAATTTTGATACAGTGGCTTTATTAATAGGAATTAGAAGTTATATATTAGTAGGTATATATTGATATAGTGCTACGCGCTAGGGAGTAGGTAACAGGGAATAGGGAGTAGCAGACTTTTAAAGGGTTATAGGATTTAGAAATGTCCTAACCAATTAACGTATTGCTATAATATTTATTTTGCATGAGATTCAACAATTAAGAATTAAGAATTACCTCTTCCGAGCAAAAAGAGAATTTGGTAACATGGTTTTTCTATTTTTTTTTCCCTTAAATATAGTCATTTCAAATAAGGATGAAACACTTTTTTGGCTGAAACCCTTTCTAGGTAAAAAAACACTCGTCCCAGTCTTATTCAGAATGACTATAGAAGTCTTTATACCTTAATTTTTCGTTAAAATCATTCGATAATTGACTAAAATAAATTCCTCTTAAGTCTAATAAATTGTTTTTATACCGACTGCAAATTTGATTTTATCCCCTGGTTCAGAAGGCAATATCTTATATAATTTTCTAGTAATTTTTTTATCTAAAAATAACAAAGGAATACCATAGTTATAGACTTTCAGTTCATTTTTTTGAAAGCCATAATGTTCCAACATAAATATAACTTTTAGCCAAATACAATCAAAATAATTTTGATAATCTAAGATTGTCTTATATCCTATAATTAATATAACTTTAGAAGCTTAAATCTAGAAGTAAAAAACAGATTCATAAAATAGTCAAATTGATAAAATTAAAATGACAAAAACAGCATGGGTGTTTCCAGGTCAAGGTTCTCAAAAAATAGGTATGGGAATAGATTTATTCAACTTGCCTTCTGCTCAAAAAAAATTGGAGCAAGCTAACCAAATTTTAGGTTGGTCTGTCATGGAAATTTGCCAAAGTGAAGAAGAAAAATTATCTCAAACTATATATACTCAAGCTTGTTTGTATGTAGTAGAAAGTTTATTGGCAGATGAAATGTCTGATCATTCTTTTCAACCAGACTTAGTTGCAGGTCATAGTTTAGGAGAATATGTTGCTCTCTATGTTGCGGGAGTATTTGATTTTGAAACAGGATTAAAATTAGTTAAAAAACGTGCCGAATTAATGAGTAAGGTGACTGGTGGCCAGATGGCAGCTTTGATGGGATTTGATAAAAAACAGCTTGATCAAAAACTTCAAGAAATCTCTGATGTAGTTTTGGCAAATGATAATAATTCTGCTCAAGTTGTAATATCTGGTACACCTGAAGCAGTAGAAGATTTACTAAGTCAAATTAAGGTTAAACGTGCAGTTAAATTAAATGTTTCTGGGGCGTTTCATTCTCCTTTAATGCTGTCTGCATCAACAGAATTTCAACAAATCTTAGAAACTGTAGAATTTGCTGATGCTAAATTCCCAATAATTTCTAATTTTGAACCTACTCCTACTCAAGATGCAGAAATAATAAAACAGCGTCTTTATCAACAAATGACAAATGGTGTGAGGTGGCGTGAAACATCACTCAAAATGGCAGAGGAAGGAATAGAAAAAGTTATAGAAATTGGTCCAGGAAAAGTTTTGACAGGTTTAATTAAACGAACTTGTGGAAATTTAAAATTAGTAAATATAAATAGTGTAGAGGAAATTCAGTAATCAGATGTGAGAATTGAAGTGTTTCTTAAAGTTAAGAGAATAGAGCAGTTATTAGATTGATGAAGATACATTTCTTTCTAATAATCTTTATTACTAAAAATCTTAAGTCTCTCATAATATCATGTCCGGTAGCATCGGTATTGTATAGCAAAACTAGGGAGTAGGGAGTAGGTATGGAGGGAACAGGGAGAAAAACTTAACTAAGAGCCAGAAAAAAACTTAGATTCCCTGTAGATATTTACCCTAACTTTTACACGCTCCGATACCAACGGACATGATATAGTCATTTCAAATAAGGATGAAACACTTTTTTGGCTGAAACCCTTTCTAGGTAAAGAAACACTCGTCCCAGTCTTATTCAGAATGACTA
>JBFRWR010000085.1:0-17405 GCA_051439685.1 Trichodesmium sp. | reverse complement strand
TCTCCTATCTCCTGTCTCCTGTCTCCTGTCTCCTGTCTCCTGTTTTTTCTGCTAAATTTTGTCATGTGGAATGTAGGTTTTAATGTAAATCATCTTCCCAAACACCTATATAAACACGATTACCACTACTACGTTCAATTAGACCTTCTAAATTACCTGTTTTAAATTCGTAGCGATTAATTTGACCATTACGGACATCTTCTAGTCCCTGTTGAATTTCTGGAGTAATCTTCAAATTCAACATATTAGTAAAAGCTACTCTCACCATACGGTCATCTATACCATCTGCCACAGATAATTCGGTTTGTCTTAAACGGCGAGAGTCTCTATCATATATGTAGCCTAAAGTAATTTGATTAGGGAGTAAATCATAAATTACAGCTCTGGTGTTAGGCCAATAACCCTCTTCTGTAACTTTTGTCGGTTCTCCCAATAATTCTATGACTTTGCTTTCTAATGTCCCTGGAGGTAAACCACGAATTATCGGAAATCTATCAAGATTAGTAGGATTATCAATAGGATATTCAGGAATATGATATGGTAATACTAAGTCTAGGGGTATTTCGGGAACTATATCATCTGTATCTTCAGGAGTCGGAATCGGGATAACTATCGGTGGTATTGGTTTAGGAGTTGGTGTTTCTACAGGAGTTGAGGGAGTAGGGGTAGGTCTAATTTCTGGAGGGACAGGAGAGGGAGATGGGGTAGGAATTGGAGAAAAAGTAGGTTTTGGGGTGTCGCTAGGTTGTGGAGTAGGTGTTGGAGTTGAAGTAGGTGTTGGAGTCGGAGTTGGTATTTGAGTAATATCTGATGGTTTAACCGTAGGGGAAGGTAGAGTTGGTTGAGCTATAGGTGGAGTAGTAGAAGGTTGAGAGTTAAAGAATATTGCTGCTAATACTCCTGTTACTAGAGTCACGAGCGCTCCGAATATACCCCACATCAAAATTTTTCTAGGTCTTTGAGGTGGATGTGGAGGTATTACCTGTATAGTAGAATTATTTGTGTCAGAATCAGACAATAATTTCAGCCATTCATCTACAGTTGCAGGTCGGTTTTCAATATCTAAAGCCATACCTTGAAGCACTCTTTGATTAACACTAGCACTAAGTTGAGGTTGTAACTCACGAGGAGTCGGCATTTTTTCATGGCCTCTCCTTTGTGCTTCTAGGGGCACTTTTGCTGTTAATAAAGTATATAGAGTAGCAGCTAAACCATATACATCTGTTGCTGCGGAGCGTCTTCCTTGAACCCAATATTGTTCCGGTGGAGCATAACCATTAGAGACAAGGTTAGTATGAACTTGAGTTTTACCTGCGATAAACTCCCGTGCAATACCAAAGTCAATTAAAATGACCCGATCGCTACCCTGGCGTAACATAATATTTTGGGGTTTGACATCTCGGTGGAGCAAATGATTTTGATGTACTACCATCAAAGCATGAGCAACTTGACGAATATAATTTATAGCGATCGCCTCTGGTAGAGGTTGGCCATTGGATATAACTTCTGCTAAAGTTTCACCCGGAATATAGTCCATTACCATGTAAGGCTGATTATCTTCTATAAAAAAATCACTAACTCGGACTATATTAGGGTGGACACATAAAGCAAGTCTTCTCGCCTCGTCCTGAAATTTCCTTTGAAAATCTGCAAAATTAGGATGTTGACGGAGAGACTCATTGAGAGTCTTAATAACTACAGGTTGTCCTAAATAATTATGAGTAGCCTTGATAGTAATACCAAAACCTCCTCTTCCTAGTTCTTGTTCTAAGGTATATTTGCCCCCTTGTAAGTTACTTAATATATTCATTCCTAATTTCCCAATTTATTTTTATCCTATAGCACTACGCATTCAGGTTAGGACATTTCTAAATCCTAGAACCCTTGAAGAGCAGGCTACTCCCTATTCCCTACTCCCTACTCACTAGCGCGTAGCGCTATAAGTTAATAAGTCAGGTGGTATGGCGCTACGGGCAAGTCAGAAGGCAAAATTCAGAAGTCAGAAGTAATCTATGACTAAGTTTTTCCTACCGAAATGCTTTGCAAAAAGCATTTATAAATTTCCTAACCTTTGCTTCCTTCGACTGCTTGTATTCAGAAATTTATTTAGCTGTAAACAGAAATAAGCTAAATTGCATCTTAACTTTTACTACTTATTAATTTGTTTTAATTACGGACTAATTATTATAACTATGACGTTAAAAATACTTTGCCTAAGTAATGGTCACGGAGAAGATGCGATCGCCGTTCAAATTTTACAGGAATTACAAAAATACCCACTTCCTCCTAGTCTTGCTGCTTTACCGATAGTAGGAGAAGGAATAGCTTATACAACAATAGATAATGTTTCAATTATTGGTCCTAGACAAAGAATGCCATCTGGTGGCTTTATTTACATGGATGGGCAACAGTTCTGGCGAGATGTCAAGGGTGGTTTATTAAAAATTACTTTTGTCCAGCTCAAAACATTAAGACATTGGATAAGTTCTCAAACTAAATTAGGTCATCAAGTAGTTATCTTGGCAATTGGGGATATTGTACCTCTATTATTTGCTTGGTTAAGTGGGGCGCCTTATACTTTTTTAGGAACTGCAAAATCAGAATATCTAATCCGAAATGAAACTGAGCAACTTTCCCCTAAGTCTTGGGTAGACAGTTTTCTCCTGTCGTCAGGTTCAGTATATTTTCCTTGGGAACGTTGGTTAATGAGGAGGGGAAAATGTAGAGCTGTACTGGTAAGGGATGAGTTAACAGCAGAAATGCTGAGAAAAAAGTCTATTCGCGCTTATTATGTAGGAAACCCAATGATGGATGGTGTAGACTTAGAACCTTCTCTACTCTCAATGTATCGTTGTGATGCGCTAGGAATGGAGAGTCAACTTACAATTACTTTGTTACCTGGTTCTCGTTCTCCAGAAGCTTACGCAAATTGGGAAATTATTGTTCAGTCAGTAGTAGGGCTATTGGAAAGTTTTCCACAGCAAAAGTTTTTGTTTTTGGCAGCGATCGCTCCTAATTTAGATTTAGAGTCTTTGATTACATTACTTAAGTCCTATCATTGGCGAGCTGAACGAGAAATTAAAACCCACACCCAAAGTAGTATTCTACAATTACCTATTGATAACCCTCAACCAAACTTTTTTTCTGGAGAGGGAAGAATTAAGTTTCCTATAAAATTAATTTCTCCAAATAAAAATGCCAGTATAATTTTAAATCAACAAGCTTTTCCAGAATTTGTGCATAGAGGAGATTTAGCTATTGCTATGGCAGGTACTGCCACAGAACAATTTGTTGGTTTAGGGAAACCAGCGATCGCTATTCCTGGCAATGGTCCTCAGTTTACACCTGCTTTTGCGGAAGCTCAAAGTCGTCTTTTGGGAATTTCTCTAATTTTGGTTAAACATCCACAAGAGGTTGCAAGTGCAGTTAACTCTTTATTAGAAAATCCTGAACGACGGGAGTTAATTGCTAAAAATGGTATTCGGAGAATGGGAAAACCTGGTGCTGCTCAGAGAATAGCTAATTTTTTAATGGAGTTGAATTGGATATAGAAAACCTGATGTCATGTCCGCTTGAATACTTTTACTTTGTTCTCAGGAAAGCATAGTATAGAACGCAAATGGGTTCTATAAAATTAGCTGAAGAGATCGGGGGACGGGGAGATGGGGAGTGTGGGGAGTGTGGGGAGTGTGGGGAACTCCAATATTAAAGTCTAGTTATGAACATATATTATATAACCGGATTCTATATAACTCCTAACTCCTAACTCCTAACTCCTGTCTCCTGTCTCCTGTCTCCTGTCTCCTAATCCTCACTTTTGCTCATATTCCAAATGGGTTCTATAGAAAGTATTCTCCATAAAGGTTTTTTCCAATTGTGACTTAATTTTATACACAAACGATATTACCGAGCATGATATAACTTCTATTTGATGTCTACGTTTTATGTCAAGAACGATATTTATAAAGCATAGCTGGGAAAGGGTGGAGGAGGGAAGGGAGAGTTCTTTCCCCTCTCCTCCTCCCAGGAAAGGGGGTGGGGGAGAGGTTTTATATAGAATCCGGTTGAACCGTCGTCATTGCGAGGATAGGAAGCAATCTCAGAGGTTTAAGAGATTGCTTCCTTCCACTCCGTTCCAGTCGCAATGACGCAAGCTATAGTAATTATCCGGATTGTATATTCGCTCCTTTTGCTGAAAGTTTCTCTAGTTTGATGCCAATATTAGCTTACTCTCAACTAACTCTGATTGTAATTAAAATCTTTTCTGCTGCACCAGAAGGAACGCGCCATTTGAGGAGCGATCGCTTAATTTCTGCTAATACTTTTTTATCCTTCAATGTGGAAACCTCATCATCTAAAATTACTCGGAGTACGCGCTTACCTTTCACCTGCAACTCCAAAACTATTTCACCATTAATATTTGGTGGTATATTCAGATTTTGTAGATGCTGTTGCAGATTTTCTTGCCCTGCTGCATCTAATCCGATAGCTTGGATAAGTTGCAAGGGAGCATCAGTATCTATACTAGAGCTATCTAAAATCCCCAAAACAATCTTTTCGCCATAGGGACTAGGGAAACTATTTACCTGGAAGTCGATAGTACGTCTTTTAAAGACCTTACGCATAGAACCACTTTGAGCCTGTTGTGTCTCGGCGATGTCTAGATGAGCGAGTATTTTGAAGCGAGTAGTAATAGCAAGAGTTAATTTTTTCGCATACCGAAAATATTCTTGTAATACCCCATCTTTACCCATCCGAATCCTGATAAATTCTTTTTGAGGTTCCACATGAATATCAGATACTCCCTCAGTCAGTGCTTTCACTAAAATAACTTTAATAGCCTTAGTAATACGAGCATCCTTCGCAGCAGAGATGCTTTCTGCTATATCCTCTACTGAATCCTCCTCTTCAGCATCTTCAATCTGCAACACAATCTTTTCGCCATAGCGATTAGGCAAAGTATTTACTCGGAAGTTGATAGTACGTCCTTTAAAGACCTTACACATACGACCATTTTGAGCCTGTTGTGCCTCGGCGATGTCTAGATTAGCAAGTGTTTTGAAGCGGGAAGTAATAGCAGGAGTTACTTTTTTCGGAAACCGAAAATATTCTTGTAACCCCCCATCTTTACCCATCCGAATGATGAGAAATTCTTTTTGAGGTTCTACATGAATATCAGATAGCCCCTCAGTCATTGCTCTAACTAAAATGACGTTAACGGCCTTAATAACAGGAGCATCCTCCTGTGCAGAGATGCTGCATGATATATCATCCTCTACACACTCATCCGCTGTCTCCTCAAATTGCGCATTATCAAAAAAACCTGATTGCAACTCAAAGTTCATAGCATTAGTTTCAGGAAATGCACGCCTGTATCGAGCCATCGGTCTCGCCATCGCCATATTACTGTAACTCTTTTGCACCCCACGACTCAAAAAATCTCCTGCTAGAGGTTGTTCAACTGCTGCACCAAAAATCCCCTCATAACTCACTCCCTCTGGCATTTCCACAGGAACTTCCACCGAAATACTCTTACCACCAGGTTTAACTCGCACCTCTTCACTAACTGCCACAAACGCCGTATATTCCGACAACAACTGATAACTCAAAGCAGTTTCCGTCACTTTCTCCACCATAGATTTCTTATCATAATCAAACATCTGATTCGTCAAATGCTTAATTTTTTGCCTTCCCCAAAGTTGAGCAACTGCCACATTACCAGACTCGGCAAAATTAATTGGAAAAGTCTGCTGATAAATTTCTCCTCCCGCAGCAATACCATTAACTTGTAACTCACCTGCTACAGCATCTTGTTTCCTTCCAAATAAAACCAAAGGTTGTTCGGCAAATAAATCTGGTATTGCCACTGGATAAATTTCTGGTGCGTCACCTTTACCATTCCAGTTAATCTCAATTTGAGTCAAGACAGGATTATTAATTTGCTGGAAAAATTTCTCTGCTACTTCCTCCGTCGGTTCATCTTGTCGCACCACTCTCGCAATACCTCGCCCAATTTCTGCTAGACGGTTAATCAAATATCGGTTCACGGAACTACCAACCCCAAAACTATAAAGTCGGTTGCCTGGTTGGAGTTTGTCTTGCACTTCTGCTAATACTGCTTTTTCATTACCGATATAACCGTCCGTCAACATGACAATACTCCGAAGTCTTCCCGCAGAGGGGGAGGGAAAATTCAAAACTTCTCTAATACCATTGAGCATTTGAGTACCACCATTTGCATTTAATCTATTGATATAGTTAATTGCAGTGGCAATATTTTTAGGTGTATTTGACAAGGGTGTTTCTGATAATTTTGTGGCAGTATCCGAAAAGTCGATAATTGTGAAAGTGTCGTTGGGGTTAAGTCCATGAATAAAACGGCGCATTAATTCTTGACATTTAAGCAGGGGTTCTCCTCGTTGGGAACCGGAAGTATCCATGAGGAAAACAACGTCTTTAGGTACAATTTCATCTCGGCGATACTGTAATGCGGGAATTAGATAAAGAGCAAAATGTCCGCCTCGTTTATCTGCTTGAGTTAATACTGTTGCTTTGGTATTATTACTGGCAACTTGATAGCGGAGGATGAGGTCTTTATTGGGGATAGTGTCTTCGTTCCCTAATTTGACTGTAACAATTTCTCCTTTCTCTGAGGTCTGAATTTGGTGAGATGTGGAATGAACTTGAAAAATTGGCATTCCGCTATCTATTTCTACTGTGACACCAATATCCTGTCCCGAACGAGTCGCCGGGGGAACTATTGGTGGGGTAATTTTACTAGCATCGGGAACTTGGTCTGTATCGCCATTTTCATCTATAGATGTTCCGGGAATATAACGAGGTCCAACTACCATGGGAAAGACAAATTCATAATCTCCACCTTCAAATTTGAGGGAGTCTGTATAGCGAATAATCACATCTATCTGCTCCCCTGGTTTAATATTGGCAAGAGATTGGGTGAAAATATTGTCCCGCTGTTGTTCAAGTAGTCCCGCAGTACGTCCCTCTTGTTTGGCTTTTTGATAGATTTTTTTGGCTTCTTCCCGTTTTTTGATATTGCCTTTAATCAGGCGATCGCCTATTTTGATTTCCATTTCATCGACGGCAGCTTCGTCTGGCAATGGAAAGACGTAAGTTGCTTCTAGGGGTTCGGTAAATGGGTTCTCAAATTGTTGAGTTACTTCGACGCGGGATAGGTTGCCTGCTATTTTAGCTTTAACTTCCGTGTGTTTCAGAGGAAAAGTCAGTTTCTCCTCTGAGGATAAAATGTATAACCCGGCAACAGTTGGTGTATTTGTAGACATAAGCATCTGCTTTTAGAGGAACTAATTTCTCTTGTAACATACAAAAATTAAATTGCCTACTAAGGTTTCACAAAAGTCGTTTTCAGGAGCCTAAAAACTATAAGAATTCAGGAAACCGAAAAATTGTGACAAATGACTGCCAGAATCATCAAACCCAGATGGGTATTGCACTTGTAACTTCTTAAATAGGTCTCAAATGGGTTCTATAAAATTATGTTAAACTTTAGGAACTTAACAGTAGAATAACAAACCTAAACTACTGTTAATTTTTGTTATGAAAAAATCCCAAAACTCACCATTAATTAACATGAAATCAATCCAAGGATCGAATACACTACCCCTCTTTCAAAGACTGAAATTGGTTCTTGAACCACTGAATACTCTTGAATCCTATGCCAAGAAGTATGGAGATATTTTTACCATGATAGGTGCTGTAGGTAAATTTGTGTGTGTCAGCAGTCCACAAGCTTTGCAGGAGATATTAACAAAGGATAATAATGAGTATGAAGCTCCTGGTAGTAAAGTTTTACAACCTTTTTTTGGAGAATACTCAGTGCTTTCCTTGGAAGGCGATCGCCACCGCCGAGAACGTAAATTATTAATGCCTCCCTTTCATGGTGACAGGATGCGGAACTATGGTGAGTTAATCTGTAACATTACTAAAGAAGCAGCGAACAATTTAAAAGTAGGTAAAACATTTATTGCTCGTAAACTGATGCAGGAAATTACGATGCAGGTGATACTCCAAGCTGTATTTGGTTTATATGATAGTCCCAGATTATCACAAATCAGGTCAATGTTGACAGATTTTATTGAACTCACCGGCTCTCCGCTCCGAGCTAGTTTATTATTTTTTCCCTGGTTGCAAAAGGATTTAGGTCCTTGGAGTCCTTGGGGTAAGTATCAGCGTCAACAACAAAAACTTAATGAACTCCTATATGCAGAAATTGCTACTCGTCGCACTCAACTCGATCCAAGTCGTACTGATATCCTTACTTTAATGCTATTAGCACGAGATGAAGAAGGTCAAGGGATGACTGACCAAGAAATCCGGGATGAGCTGATAACCATGTTAATTGGAGGTCACGAAACTACTGCAAGCGCTCTTGCTTGGGCAGTTTATTGGGTTCACAAACAACCAGAAGTATATGAAAAACTGATGCAGGAGTTGGCAACTTTAGAAACTGATACTGACCCCATGACAATTTTCCGTTTACCCTATTTGACAGCAGTTTGTCAGGAAACCTTACGAATATATCCGATAGCAATTTTGACATTTCCTCGTCGGACAAAACAACCTGTTGAGTTCCAAGGTTATCACTTGGAAGCAGGTACAATGATTATGGGTTCTATTTATTTGACTCATCAACGAGAGGATTTGTATCCTGAACCGAAAAAGTTTAAACCAGAGCGATTTTTAGAAAGGCAATTTTCTCCTTATGAGTTTTTACCTTTTGGAGGAGGAAGTCGTCGTTGTCTAGGAATGGCACTAGCAAATTTTGAGATGCGCTTGGTATTGGGAACCTTGCTGTCTAATTTTGAGATGGAGTTAGCAGAAAATCAACCTGTGAAACCCCAGCGTCGAGGATTGACTTTAGGACCTAAAGGTGGAATAAAAATGGTGATGAAAGGGGAACGAAAGCAGGTCGAAAAGAAATCTCCCTCTGTCGCAACCGTATAAAATTTTGTTAAACTCTAGGAAGTTAATAGTAGAGTGAAATACTCATGCTTACTGTTAACTTCTGCCACTAAATACTCCAAAGATTCACCATTAACTAACATGAAATCAATCCACAGACCAAAAACACCAGCCCTATTTCAGAGACTGCAATTGCTTCTAGCTCCACTCAATACTCTAGAATCCTACGCCAAGCAGTATGGAGATATTTTTACGATGATAACTGTTGCAGGTAAAGTTGTTTCTGTCAGCAGTCCACAGGCTTTGCAGGAGATATTAACAAAGGATAATCAGGAGTATGAAACTCATGGTAGTAAAGTTTTACAACCATTGTTTGGGGAAAACTCAATTCTTTCCTTATCAGGTGATCGGCACCGCCGAGAACGGAAATTATTAATGCCTCCTTTTCATGGCGACAGAATGCGGAGCTATGGTGAGTTAATCTGTAACATCACCAAAGAAACAGCTAGTAATTTAACGGTGAGTCAAACATTTATTGCCCGTAAACTGATGCAAGAAATTACGATGCAGGTGATACTCCAAGCTGTGTTTGGTTTATATGATAGCCCCCGGTTATTAGAAATTAGGTCAATATTGGCAGATTTTCTTGAACTCACCGCCTCTCCAGTTCGAGCTAGTTTATTGTTTTTTCCCTGGCTACAAAAGGATCTGGGTCCTTGGAGTCCTTGGGGTAAGTGTCAGCGACAACTAAAAAAACTTAATGAAATCCTATATACAGAAATTGCCAATCGCCGCTCTCAACTAGACCTGAATCGTACTGATATTCTTACGTTAATGCTACTAGCAGAGGATGAAGAAGGTCAAGGGATGACTGACCAAGAAATCCGGGATGAGTTAATTACATTGTTATTTGCTGGTCACGAAACTACTGCAACTGCTCTTGCTTGGGCACTTTATTGGGTTCACAAACAACCAGAAATATATCAAAAGTTGATGGAAGAGTTGACAACTCTGGAAATAGATGCTGACCCCATGACAATATTCCGTTTACCCTATCTTACAGCAGTTTGTCAGGAAACATTACGAATATATCCAGTGGTCATTTTCACATTTCCTCGTCGGACAAAACAACCTGTTGAGTTGCAGGGTTATCATTTGCAAGCAGGTACAATGATTCAGGGTTCTATTTATTTGACTCATCACCGGGAAGATTTGTACCCAGAACCGAAAAAGTTTAAACCAGAGCGATTTTTAGAAAGGCAATTTTCTCCTTATGAGTTTTTACCTTTTGGAGGTGCCAGTCGTCGTTGTCTGGGAATGGCATTAGCAAATTTCGAGATGCGTTTGGTATTGGCAACTCTATTATCTAATTTTGAGATGGAATTAGCAGACAATCAACCTGTGAAACCTAAACGTCGAGGAATAACTTTAGGACCAGCGGGTGGAGTAAAAATGCTGATGAAAGGGGAACGTAAGCAGGTAGAAAAGAAATCTCCCTCCGTTGCAGTTGTATGATATATATAGTGCTACGCACTAGGGAATAGAGAACAGGGAACAGTATACTATTAAAGGGTTCCAGGATTTATAAATGTCAAGAACCTTAATGTGTAGTGCTATAGTTAAGCTATATGCAGTTAACAGTACAGTAAAATATTCTTGCTTACTGTTAACTTCTACTACGAAATAGTTCAAAAATTCACCAGCAAGTAACATGAAACCAATCCCTGGACAAAAAACACAATCGCTGTTGCAGAAAATTCAATATATTCTCAACCCTATTAATATTCTTGAATCCACTGCTAAGAAGTATAGAGATATTTTTACCATAGTAACTTTAGTCTGGTAAAAAAATAGTGATGGTAAACAATCCAAAATATCAAGGACTTACGCAAAATATGAAAATATACACCACCTGTAGGGGCGAATCGCGATTAGCTAGCGCACAACTTCGTTAACGCCCCTACTAGATATGGCGGTTATGCGTAAATCCTGAGTTCTAGAGGAAGTATTGGCAAAAGATAATGGAAATCAGTATGAAGTTTCTGCTAATAAATCTTTTAAGCCTTGATTAGAGGAATACTCAATTGCTTTGTTAGAAGGCGATCGCCACCGCCGAGAACACAAATTATTAATGCCTCCCTTTCATGGCACCTGTGAAACCCCAACGTCTAGGATTGACTTTAGGTCCTGCGGGTGGAGTAAAAATGGTGATGAAAGGGGAACGCAAGCATTTGATATTGTGTTGTCGAAATAAATATATCAGTCACAAAAACTATTATTTCTGTACAACTAATACGGAACATTTAGCACGATGAATTACATAACTGCTCACACTACCTATGATCAATTCACTAACAAAAGAATGTCCTCTTCGCCCCATAACTATTAGTTCTGCACCCCATTCTTCTGCAACTTTACATATTTGTTTACCAGGTACACCTTCAGCTTGAATAAATTCTGTATTTATTCCTGCTGTGCTAGCTTGATTAGCTCGCGATTGCAATATTTCTAGACATTTTTTTTCAAAATCTTCCCATTTATGCTTATATTCTGCAATTAATTCTTTGTTAAATTCCCTAGAAACTACTCCAAAACTAATTGGGCTATCTTCTTCTTCTGGTGACAAGACGTGCAATAATTTTAAAGAAGAATTATTTAGTTTGGCTAAATTGAGAGCTGTATCAAACACGCGATCGCCTACTGTGGATGTGTCCATTGCTGCTAGGATTTTTTGGTAAATCATAATTTCCTAAATATGTAACTATTTTGACTGATAGTAATTATTGTATCAAAAGTTGCAAAAATAATCTATATTTTTGGAGTAATTCAACTAAATATATTAGACCTCTCTAGAAAAGAGGAAGTAGGGAATTGATTTTATTTTGAATTATCGGAGATATCTATTAGTATTATTTGGGATTAATTAAACTTAAAGCCAAGCTGAAAAACGAATTAATTCTAATCTTTGATTTTCTGGTATATAACTACTAAAAAAAATGTCTATCAGCAATTGTTAATTAACCTTTAGCACTACTAATAGACTTCTCCAACAATCAAAAATAAAATTAATTATTATCCATAAATTATCAATTACTCCCCCCTGTTCCCTCTTTTATGGAGATATCTAATAATAAATAATTGCTGATATACTGATTGACAAAAAGCTAATCCTGTATAACATGAACAGAACAATGAGCGCGGTGTATCACATAATTACTGACACTACCGAGAAAAAGCTCACTAAAAACAGAATGTCCACGACGTCCCATCACAATTAAATTAGCATCCCATTGTTGAGCTAATTTGCAAATTTCCCGACCAGGATTACCTCTTAGTTGAGTAAATTCAGCACTTAAGCCGGAATCTTTTGCTGCATCAACTTTTGATTTCAGCATTTCTAAACATTCTTGCTCAAACTTTTCCCAAAGTTGATGATATTCTTTAATCATGTCTGGATCGTAACCAATATTCATTGGCCAAAAACTCACAGGACTCTCTTCTGCTTCTTCTGAGAGAATATGAACTAACATCAAACTTGAATTACCAATTTTCCCTAACTGTATAGCTGTATCAAACACGCGATCGCCAATAGCAGATGTATCTATGGCAACTAAAATTTTTTCATACATAATTAATACTCCCAAATATTTTTAAATATCTACTTATATTGTATAAAATTAGCAAAGTTATCTTACAATTAAACAAATCAAAAATTATGAATCTTAATATTTTACCTGGTAATAGTTTTCCGATAGGGGCTACATTTTACAAAGACCCTAAAGGAGTAAATTTCTCAATTTACTCAAAAAATGCTACAGCAATAGAATTACTACTATTTGACGAACCCCATGCAGCAAAACCAGAAAGAGTAATTTTACTTGATGCTAAACAAAACAGAACTCATCACTACTGGCACGCTTTTGTTCCTGGTATTGAGGCAGGACAAATATATGCTTACCGAGTTTATGGACCTTTTAATCCGGAAAAAGGGCATCGGTTTGATGGTACAAAAGTTTTACTCGATCCTTATGCACGGATAGTAGTGGGACAAGAAAAATATAGTCGTGAAGCAGCAACGGGCGAAGGTGATAATTGTGCTTATGCACTGAAAGGAGTAGTAGTCGATCCAACTACTTATGACTGGGAAGATGATAAACCGTTGAACATCCCCTATGCTACTACAGTTATATATGAAATGCACGTTGGTGGATTTACTCGTAATCCTAACTCTGGTGTTGCTCCAGAAAAACGGGGTACTTTTGCGGGATTGATTGAAAAAATTCCCTATCTCAAACAATTGGGTATTACTGCGGTAGAATTATTGCCTGTACAGCAATTTGATGAACAAGATGTGCGGGAACCTCTAATTAATTATTGGGGTTATAGTCCGATCGCCTTTTTTACTCCTCATCACAATTATAGTTCTCGCAAAGATATTTTCGGACCAATGGATGAGTTCCGGGATATGGTTAAGGCTTTACATCAGGCAGGAATAGAAGTAATTTTGGATGTGGTATTTAACCACACAGCAGAAGGTAATGAAAACGGACCAACGGTTTCTTTTCGGGGTTTAGAAAATTCAACTTACTACATTTTGGAAACATATAACTCTAGTTATTATAGTAACTACAGTGGTTGTGGTAATACTTTCAATACAAATAATCCTTTTGTACATCGTTTCATTGTTGACTGTCTCTGTTACTGGGTGAGGGAAATGCACGTTGATGGTTTCCGGTTTGACTTAGCATCAGTTATGTCTCGCAGTGTGACTGGCGATCCTTTGGAAGACCCTCCTGTTTTATGGGCAATAGAGTCTAACCCTATTTTGGCAGGAGCAAAAATTATTGCAGAAGCTTGGGATGCTGCTGGGTTATATCAGGTAGGGTCATTTATTGGTGATCGCTTTGCTGAATGGAACGGACCATATCGCGATGATGTGCGTCAGTTTGTTAAAAGTGACCCTGAGACAGTTAATAAGTTAGCAGCAAGAATTATGGGCAGTCCTGATATTTATCCTGAACCAGATCGCGAACCTAATCATAGTATTAATTTTATTACTTGCCATGATGGTTTTACGATGAGTGATTTAGTTTCTTATAATGAAAAACATAATGAAGCTAATTATGAAGATAACCGGGATGGTGCTAATGATAATCATAGTTGGAATTGTGGAGTTGAAGGGGAAACAGATTGGCCTGCAATTGAAGCTTTAAGACTACGACAAATTAAAAACTTTTTCACTATATTATTCTTTTCCCAAGGTACACCAATGATCTTAATGGGAGATGAAGTTAGACGGACTCAACTGGGTAATAATAATGGCTATTGTCAGAATAATGAACTTAGTTGGTTTGATTGGAGTCAAATTGAGCAACAAGATGATTTATTACGATTTGTCAGAGGTATTATTAACTTTACCCAAGAGTTAGAAATTATGCGAGTAGATAAGGTTTTGGCAACTGTTGGAGTTGGCGCACCAGAGTCATCTTTAGCCAGAGATGAAGCAGAAATTAATCCTAATGAATTACCTAATATTAGTTGGCATGGAATACAAATAGGTAAACCTGATTGGTGGTTAGATTCTCGAACTTTAGCTTTTAGTTTAAAACATCCAGAAAGTGGGGAATATTTTCATCTGATTTTGAATGCTTATTGGAAACCTTTAATCTTTGAATTACCGCGTTTGCCAATAGGAGAAGGTTGGCATTTAATTATTAATACTGCTTTTGCTTCTCCCAGAGATTTTAATGATTTAGATACAGCAACAAAAGTTATTGGGATTAAGTATCGAGTTGAGTCGCGCTCTGCTGTTGTTTTAATGAAAAAAAGTTAATTAGGCATCAAATATTATTAGGTTATTTTGATAATTTTCCTATTTTAATATCTTGAAATGTGGAGAGAAAATAAGTTGGCGTAATTGTAATTTTTACGCTTTCTATCCACATGGTTATTAAATAATTTACAAGTTTTTTATAATTTTATTAAATCAACTTTTCCAGTATTTGATATTAAATTAAGAGTAAGCATTCAGCAGTCAGCCAGCCTCTTTTCCTGCGGAATGCTACGCAAACAGAGAAGCTTTCTTACGCAAAGCTTCGCATTCATGTCGCGCAGCGAAACAGCTATAGCAATCCTATTTTATTCGTGGCAAAAATATTACTGCTTTTTAGGCAACAGGCAACAGGCAACAGGCAACAGGTAAGAGTGTCAACTTTTTTATCTACTTTTTGATTTGTCGC
The DNA here is from genome assembly GCA_051439685.1 of Trichodesmium sp. Lineage (GTDB taxonomy): Bacteria > Cyanobacteriota > Cyanobacteriia > Cyanobacteriales > Microcoleaceae > Trichodesmium. Next base: position 2,223 of record JBFRWR010000085.1, on the reverse strand, counting down.
GACCTATTTAGGATTGCTATAGTATAGTTGAGCAAAAAAATTACTCCCCTACTACCCCACTCCCCCACTCATTAAAAAAGACTTTTGAGGGCAAAGCCTAACTACTTCCTATTCCCTACCTTCACAAAAAAACTTTTGAGCGCAAACCCTAAATAATTATCCTACTAATTTTTCAATTGCATCAATATCGCTAGGTAATTTTTGAGTCAAAATTTCAGCACCTTCTAGTTTAACTAAAACATCATCCTCAATCCTAATACCTCGAACATCAGAAAATTTTTCTAGCTTTTCCCAATTAACAATATTCTGATATTTTTGACGCATTTCTTTGTTATTTAAAATTGCTGGAACTTGATAAAAACCAGGTTCAATAGTGACTAACATTCCTGGAATTAACAGACGATTCAATCGTAAAAAACCTAAACCAAAACGACTACTACGTTCCCTACCAATTTCATATCCTGCTAAATCTCCTAAATCTTCCATATCGTGAACGTCTAAACCTAATAAATGACCAACTCCGTGAGGAAAAAATAAGGCATGAGCATCCATTTCTACTAAGTCTTCTACTTTTCCTTTTAAAATTCCTAAATCAATTAATCCTTCAGCAATAATTTGAGCTGCTAATAGATGAATATCTAAATATTCTACACCTGGTTTAATTTGAGCAATGCACTTATCATGGGCAGCTAAAATTACATCATAAATATCTCTTTGTGTTGGAGAAAATTTACCGGAAACAGGCCAAGTTCGAGTCACATCACTTGCCCAACCTAAAGTTGTTTCTGCTCCCACATCTGCTAATAACAAATCTCCTGTTTGTAGAGGATGATAATATTGTTCATTGTGCAAAACTTCTCCATGTATAGTCACAATACTGGAGTAAGCACAACTCATATTATGAGAAATAATAATATTCTCCATTGCACCACGAATATTCGCTTCAAATTTAGCGTTTTTTGTGGCTGCCATTCCTGCTTTATGAGCTTCTACTGTTACTGCTGCTGCTTGTTTAATTTCTGTTAAAGCAATATCATCATGGCTAAGTCTTAAAGAAATAATTGCTTTGGTTAATTCTAAGTCAATTTCTTGGGGTTTATTAGAGGGAAAAATATCGCGATTTAAAATGTGAGATTGTGTAATTTTAGTAGTGGGATTTTGTACAGAAATAGTTGCTGCATTTTCGGCATGAGATTTTAATTCTTCCATCGGAAAAGCAGCATCAGCACCAATAATTTCTGCGAGGGAATCGCGTGTTGGTATTTCTCCATGCCAAAGTAGATTACTTGGCGGTGGATTATCCATAAATAGTTCTAATTTTCCTCCTTCTAAACGTATAGCAGCATCTTCAATAGGTAGACCAGCAAAATAAAGAAAATGACTGCTACAACGGAAGGGAAAAGTATTAGCTGGAAAGTTACGATAATTACGACTACCTGACCAAAGTATAGCTGGAAAATTAATTAATTTTGCTAATTTTTGTCGTCGGTTACGGAGTGTTGTAGATAGAAAAGTTTGATTAGTTGGAATTTGCATAGTAATTATTTATTGGATAGTTATTTCTGGTTACTAGGGGTTTATAAATTCAATATAGCAATTCCTAAAGTTATGGGGTACAGTTGTGTTTTTTGTTTTCTATTGCCCATTTCCCCTACTTCCTACTCCCTCCTCCCTAAAACAAAAGAGTGTTTACCTCACCACTATGCGAATTCCTATTTTAGTTTAAAATATTTAAGGATTAAAATTTCACTGGGAGTAGTAGGAGTTTAGTTTCCAAATTCTGAATTCAGGCAAGACAATGATTTTGCTATATATACAAGGACTAATACCATTTCTCAAAAATTTTTCCACATTTTGTTGAGCAAGAGAGTAAGGGAGTGCAGGAGAAGTAAAAACAATAATAATTAACATTAACCTATCTAAAATCAACAAAAAAATGGTTCTATTTTTGCGGATTAGTTGATCACTGAAGTAGTCCCGAATTATAGAACTACTTTGGGTAATTGCTATAGCAATCCGTGCATAGATTTTGGGTAATTAAAAAGTTCAAACTCGCACCTATTCACTATTAACAGTTAACTTTTCCTTAAAAAGCAGTAAAATTTTTGCCACGAATAAAATAGGATTGCTATATAACTATAATTCATTTTAATAGACTTTAGGGATGTAAACTAAAAATTAATTTCTGGGGCGATTTGCCAGAGATATTTCTCCATCCTTAAT
>JBFRWR010000084.1:0-7585 GCA_051439685.1 Trichodesmium sp. | reverse complement strand
AAAGACATCTTTTATATTATGCTGAACAATCTGATATTGGTGCTGTGGGAGGATTTTTAGTTTTTCCTAATGGAACTGTTGAACACGCGGGTATTGTGTTAGAAAAGTTGGGAAAAGTTAATTATGTGATGCGAGGTTTTCCTACTAATTATGATGGTTATGCAGGTTCTTTAGTTTGTGCAAGAGAGGTGTCTGCTGTAAGTCGAGATTGTTTGATGGTTAGTCGGGAAAATTTTGAGTTGGTTGGTGGTTTTAATGAACATTTTTTCTCTGATTATCAGGATGTTGATTTGTGTTTGAAATTGCGGAAGAAAGGTAAGCGAATTTTGTTTACTCCTCGCTGTGTTTTGATTAACCATGAATCAGAAAAACATAAACAGGGAAATTATGATGTGGTTGATTATATGTTGCTCTTAGACCAATGGCAAATTGATATGGATATGGGAGACCCTTATTGGGGTAGGGAAGTAGGGGAGTAGGGTAGGGAAGTGGGGGAGTAGGGGAGTAGGGGAGAATTTTTTCACCTTATTTCTGCAAGTGTTTCTTCCCGATTTTGGGGTTGTTTAGCGATCGCTCTCTATAGTTGAAGTCTGTAGGGGCGAATGGCCATTCGCCCCTAAATTCAGTACGGACTAAATTTGAAAGGATGGTAACTGAAAAATGCCAAACAGATACTTGAGTTTAATATTCAGTAAACTTTCGCTGCGGATGGTATTGATTATTCCCTTTGTGATGCAACTGCTGGTGAGCGTTGGACTGGTAGGTTATTTGTCTTATCGAAGTGGTGAGGACGCAGTACAAAATCTCTCTGAACGCTTGATGACAGAAGTGGTAGAGCGAGTGAATTTGTATATTCAGCAGAATCTTCAGACGGCAATGCAAATTAACAAAATGAATATTGAAGCTGTCCGAAGTCAAACAGTCAATTTAAACAATTTAGCTGAAGTCGAGCAACTTCTATGGGTGCGCATTAAACAATTTGAAACTGTTACTGGTATTTTCTTGGGTTTCCGTTCTACTAAACTTACCCAAACTTACCCATTACTGATTGCATGAGCTTTGGAGCTAGCTTCCTGTCTCCCAGAAGAACACTCGCAGTCTGTGTACGGACGTTGCATAACAAAAATGCGAACGTACCTTCTTCTCCACAGGCTTAAAATCGGTGAGAACTTCACCTACTTATTCACATAGTTTTCTAAGTTAACAGCAGCATTAAAGTCCCTGTCAGCTTGAAATCCACATTTAGCACAATTATAAGTTCTCTCATGCAAGGGCATTTTCTGTTGATGCCCGATAGGGAGAACATATTTGAGAACTTGGATAAAATCTATCTGCTACCACTAGCTTGCTTCCGTACCACTCGCACTTGTATATTAGCTGACGCTTAAACTCATAAAAACCGCAGTCTGCTATCGCACTTGCCAGCTTGTGATTTTTGAGCATTCCACTTACATTCAAGTCTTCTATCACTATGGTGCTGTGGTTTTTAGCCAACCATGTTGTTACTTTATCAAGTATGGTTTTTTGTTTATTACTAACCTTGAGTTTGGTCTTGATTGATTGCATTTGAATTGGTAAGCCATTAAAAAAAGTCTTTAACAACTTTATGAAAATGTTAATGTATGATAGCAGACAACAAACATATTTTCAACATTTATTAACATTATCGTAGGGGTTTGGTATTCAAACCCCTAGATTTTTTTTCATCAATGATTTAGGATTGCTATATAAATGCCATAAATACTATATCAAAGGAGAATTCAGATGAGAACTTTAATTAACAATATTTTTTTCAAAAGACTCTTGATTTTGACATTTTTTTTGTTGTCTTTATTTATTTCAATTTCCCACAGCTATGCACAAAATCATAACTTAGAACATCTGGATAATGTTGTGGTTTTAAATGATAAGATTCAAAAATATCCTTTAGGATTACATTTAGAAATCTTTGAAGATAAAACTAGGGAATTAACTATTGAAGATGTGGTTAATCAAGAATTTACTCCTAGTAATCAAAATATCCCCAACTTAGGTGTAAAAAAATCAGCAATCTGGGTTCGTTTTCGAGTCAAAAATGAAGCAAGTTTGACACAAAAATGGATATTAAGTTTAAATGATACTCGTATAGGTACGGTAGATTTTTATTCTTAACAAGCAGACAAAAAAGAATTTAAGATAATTAAAACTGGGAGATTTTTACCTTTTAGCACTAGAGAATTTAACCATCGTTATTTTCTCTTTAGTTTGCCTTTCACTGAAGATAATGAAAAAACTATTTATCTACGTTTAACTTCAAAAGCAGGTTTAGTTATTCCCTTAAATATTTATGCTTTGGAAACATTTTTACAGGAAGATCAAAATAATCTTTTCTCTCTAGGAATAGTTTCTGGAACTTTTTTAATAATGATTGGTTATAACTTATTTCTATTTATTTCTTTAAAAGATAAAAGTTATCTACATTTTGTCTTGTTTATTACAGGTTATTTCTCGTTTCGATTATGTCGAGATGGAATAGGACATCAATTCTTATGGAATAATTTTCCTAACTATCATGAGATTCAATCATTTGCCATATTATTAATGTTGTTTTACTGGATAAAATTCACTCAGTCTTTCTTAAAAACTAAAAAATATGTTCCTAAAATAGATAGATTTTTATTTATTATATCTTTAGTTATACCTGTGACAATTATTATATCAATGCCAACAAAATGGCATAATATTATCGTAATTTTTAATGTTATAGTTATTAGTGTCATAATATTAACAATTGCTTTGATTAGATGGATACAGAGATATAAGCCAGCTAAATATTTTTTATTAGCTATGTTTCCCCCTATTTTAGGAGTAACTCTTCGTTCTTTTACTGCTCTTGGTTTTATACCTTATGGTTTTTCTTCAAAGTTCATTTTTAGTTTATCAGTATTATTATTTTCGTTTGCTTTAGCAGATAGAATTAATCTAATTCAAGATGAAAGAGAAAAAGCACAAAATGAAGCATTGAAAAATGTTCAACTTAATCAAAAATTAATTAAGGAACAAAATATTGTTTTAGAAAAAAAAGTTGGAGAAAGAACAGAACAATTATCTATTGCTAAACAAAAAGCAGAAGTTGCCAATCAAGCAAAAAGTAGTTTTATTGCTAATATGAGCCACGAATTGAGAACTCCTTTAAATGCAGTTTTAGGCTTTTCTCAAATTATGATCCGTTCTCAAACTTTATCAAAAGAAGATCAGGAAAATACAACTATTATTTATAAAAGTGGCAACTACTTATTAACTTTGATTAATAATATTTTAGACTTATCTAAAATCGAAGCCGGGAAAATGACTCTCAATCCTAATAGTTTTGACTTTTATTCTTTGTTAAACGAACTGGAAGACTTATTACATCTAACGGCAGAAAATAAAGGATTAACATTAATATTTGACCATCAAGATGATGTACCTCAATATATCTATACCGATGAAACTAAACTTCGGCAAGTGTTAATTAATTTAATCAATAATGGGATTAAATTCACCCCAGAAGGTGGTGTGAGTGTAACAATTGGGAGTCAAAAAGAATCACCCTCTAATCTCTCCTTGAAAAATGAAGATTCTCCCCTTAATCTCTCCTTGGAAAATGAAGAATCCCCCCTTACTTCGCCTTTTCCAAGGGGGGAAAGTCGTGGAAAAGCTTTTGAAAGGGGGGAAAATAAAGCGACTATTATTTTTGAAGTTAGGGATACAGGAGCCGGAATAGCTGAAGAGGAAATGAGTCAATTATTTGAAGCATTTGCTCAGACAGAAACAGGTCAAAATAGTCAAGAAGGCACAGGATTAGGATTACCCATTAGTCGTAAATTTGTCAACTTAATGGGAGGAGATATTACCGTTAAAAGTCAAGTAGGAATCGGTACAACTTTTAGATTTAATATTGAAGTAGAAGTTGTTCAGAAACAAGATATAGAAATTCAAGAAAATCCTCGTCATGTTATTGCCTTAAAATCCAATCAACCCCGTTATAAAATCTTAATCGTAGATGACCGTCCGATTAATCGTTTATTATTAATTAAACTATTACAACCATTAGGATTGAAATTAAAAGAAGCCACAAACGGAAAAGAAGCAATTGAAATCTGGGAAAAATGGCAACCTCATTTAATTTGGATGGATATGAGAATGCCAGTAATGGATGGTTATGAAGCAACTCAAATAATTAAAGGTACAACGAAAGGAAATGCCACGGCAATTATTGCTTTAACAGCGAGTGTATTAGAAGAACAAAAAGCCATTATTTTATCAGCAGGATGTGATGATTTTGTCAGAAAACCTTTCCGAGAAGCTACCATTTTTGAAACGATGAAAAAGCATTTAGGAGTTGAATATATTTATGCAGAATATAATCAACTTCAAACTCCCACAGAATCATCTAATTTAACAGTAGAAGATTTACAAATAATGCCGACTGAATGGTTAGAAAAAGTGTATTTTGCGGCTAAAGCTTTAGATGATGATATGATGGAAGAATTAATCGAACAAATTCCATTTGACAACTCTTTATTAGCTGAAAAGTTAACTGTTTTAGTTAATGAATTTCAATTTAAGACTATTAGACAATTAATTGAATCATTTAATTTTTGACCAAAAAATAAGGTCTCAAGCCGACCCTTTTAACGGGATGAAAAAGCGGTCGTTTGCGGAGCATTCCGTCAGGATGGGATGGCGAGGTTTCCTCGCCATATCCAATCGACCAAGAGAAATCAACTTCAGTATTTCAAGCCTCTGGGTTTAGCCAGAGGTACTGTTAACTGTTAACTGTTAACTGATAACTGATAACTGAAATGACCATCAATATATGATAAAAAAATATGTACAAAAATCCTCTAAAAAATCATAAATATTGTCATCAAAATATCAACCATCGCCAGACTCAATTATTTGTGAAACATCCCATTCAGATATTATTAGTCATCCTATTTTTTGGGCAGGTTTTGGTAACTGCTGCTTTGGGGGAAAACCGCTCCTTTCAGACTGAACAGAAAGCAGTAGAAAATTTAGCTAACTTGGCAAAGAAACCAACACCACAGATACTCCGATCGAGGGATGCAGGAAAGTTTACCAAATTTAAACATATCACTAGCAAAGATGGACTTCCCGAAGATAGAGTCTGGAATATTGTTCAAGATAATGATGGGTTTATGTGGTTTGCAATGAATGGTGGACTCATTCGCTATGATGGCAATGGAATGAAAATTTTTCAGCACGATCCTAATAATCCTCGTAGTTTGAGTAGCGATCGCTCTAGAGACCTATTGATAGACCGTAGTGGTACACTCTGGATTACAACTTGGAATGCTGGACTTAATAAGTATGTAGCTTCCACAGAGAGTTTTACTCATTATTATCACGATCCAGATAATCCCCAAAGTCTCAGTAGCGATGCACTTCGAGCTATCCATGAAGACAGTCAGGGAAATTTATGGATAGGTACTTTGGGTGCTGGAGTTAATAAACTGAATCGAGATACAGGTAAATTTATTCGCTACCAACATGATTCAAAAAATCCCCACAGTTTGATTAATAACGATGTGTTTAAAATCTATGAAGACAGGGAGGGTGTGCTTTGGATAGCTACTTATGGTGGTTTGGAAAGGTTTGACTATGAAACAGAAAGATTTACTCATTATCAGCACGATCCAAACGACCCCCATAGTCTCAGCGACAATGTTGTACGAGCAATTTATGAAGACAGTCGCGGGAATTTATGGGTGGGTACTCAAAATGGTCTCAACACTTTAGACCGGGAAACCCAGAAATTTACTCGATATCAATATAATCCTGACGATATAAATAAGTTCAATAACAATACAGTTTTTACAGTCTCAGCAGTTGAGGATGATGCAGGTTTTGTGTGGTTTGCGACTTGGGGTAATGGACTTTATCGATTCGATCCCCAAACAAAAACCTTTACCCATTATGAACATAACTCTGGCGACCCCTATAGTCTCAGTCATGATAATACTCTCCCACTCTACAAAGACGAAATCGGCAAATTGTGGATTCCGACAGAAAGAGGTGTGAATATACTGGATATTTTAGCCAAACCATTTATTCATTATCGTGCTATCCCTGGCGATGATAATAGCTTGAAACATAATGGTACCAATGCTATTTATCAAGATCAATCGGGTATTGTCTGGATTGGAGGTAGTGGTGGGTTAACAAGATTTGACCGAGATTCAGGAAAATTTACCCATTACGAATACAATCCCAATAATCTGAATAGCTTAAATAACCCGACGGTTAAATCTATTTGTGAAGACAGGAAGGGGAATCTTTGGATCGGTACTATCGGGGGAGGATTAAACAAGCTAAATCTCAAGACTAACCAATTTACTCATTACATTCACGATCCAAGCAACCCCAACAGTCTCAGCAATAACCTTATCCATGATGTTGAGTGTGAAAGTCAAACAGGGACGATCTGGATTGGTACCTGGGGAGGTGGTTTAAACCAATTCGATCCTGAGACAGAAAAGTTTACTCACTATACCCACGATCCTGAAAATCCCAAAAGTCTGCTGAACAATCAAATTCGTGTTCTTAATGAAGACAGGGATGGAAGACTTTGGATCGGTACTTTAATCGGACTAGATAAATTTGCTCCTCAAACAAAAACCTTTAAGCACTACTATCACCGTGGGAATGATCCAAATATAATTGGATATAATCTCAGGACTGCTGCTACTATCCAAGACATATATGAAGACCAACAAGGTCAACTTTGGGTTGGTAGTAGTTCAGGATTAGGAAAATATGACGATCGCCAGGATAAATTTATCCAATATACTGCCGATCGACATGGATTACCAAGAGATTCGATCTATGGCATTTTAGAAGAAGATATCTCTAACGATAAAAAGGGAAAAGGTTTATGGCTAAGTCATAGTAGTAAGGGACTGACGAGATTTAACCCTGAGACAGGAAGTGTGCAAAATTATGATGTGACGGATGGATTACAAAGTAACGCCTTTCTTTATAGCACCGCTCAACATAAAACTAAGGATGGTAAACTTTGGTTCGGTGGAGTAAATGGTATCACTGCTTTCTATCCAGAACAAATTCAGGATAATCCCAACATTCCGACCGTATTTATCGCAGATTTTAAATTGGAGAATAAACTTGTTCCTATTGGTAAAAATTCAGTTCTCAAGCAATCTATTCTCAAAACCAAACACTTAATCCTCTCCTATAAAGACCGGATATTCTCCTTTAGATTTGCCGCATTGAATTACCAATCACCAGAGAAAAATCGCTACAAGTACAAACTAGAGGGATTCGATCGCGACTGGAATGAAGTGGGTAGTCAGGATAATTTTGCCACCTATACCAATTTAGATCCTGGCAACTATGTGTTTAGAGCGATCGCCTCGAATAATGATGGACTTTGGAACGAACAGGGTGTTTCGATCGAGATTACAATTACACCTCCTTGGTGGGAAACTCTTTGGTTGAGAGCAACAATGGGGATTGTATTTTTGGGAGTTGTACTAGGTGGAGTCTGGTGGCGTATATATGAAACTGAAAAACGTAATCGCGA
>JBFRWR010000083.1:0-7441 GCA_051439685.1 Trichodesmium sp. | reverse complement strand
CTGGAAAGGGACAAAGATTAGTTTCATCTAAGTGCATAAAAGACCAAACCAGTTTTATAGTTCCAACTTCTGCCCTGATAAATAGCTCCTGACAAGCTAAAGCTTCCATCTGGATTCTTGTTTGTCGCGGGTCGTCAAAACCCCTTTGAAAACAATTATAATCAAGGTAAATTAAATCCATCTCAATCAATACCAGAATTATTTGAAAATGTGGTAGAAGTTAAATGAATACTGACTTCACTTTGAAATCTCATCCTTAAGGGCGAGGTCTTATAAGCTATTTGCGCAGCATGACCTAGGAAATACTTACAGAAACCTTAGTTAAGGAACTTTCCAAATATTAATCTTCCGGTCCCAACCACCACTAACTATTATTTTAGCATTAGGACTAATTGCTACTGCACTAATATAACTATTATGTCCGCTTAAACTTCCTTTTAATTTACCTGTACTTAGTTCCCAAAATTTGATAGTTTTATCCCAACTACCACTAATTAAAGTTTTGCCATTAGGAGTAATAACTATTGACCACACTCCATCTATATGTTCTTTTAAACTATGGATTAATTTACCTGTCTGTAAGTTCCAAATATTAATTATACCATCACTACTACTACTAGCTAATATCTGACTATCAGGACTGAAAATTACAGATAAAGTTGAGAGAGAATTAGTATTAATAGTACGAACCAGTTGACCTGTTGGTAAATTCCACAATTTAATCTGATTATCCTTACTACCACTAGCTAAAAATTGCCCATCTGGACTAATAGCGATCGCATTAACTATCTCAGAATGTCCTTCTAAGGTTTGCAGCAACTCCCCACTACTCAAATTCCAAATTTTAATAGTTCTATCCCAACTGCCACTTGCCAAAATTTCACCGTTGGGAGCGATCGCTACTCCATCTACCACATCAGTATGTCCTGTGATAGTTCGCACCAGGGTAATATCTGTGATATTTTTATTTTTGGGAAGTTTCCATATTTTGATAGTTTTGTCATCACTACCGCTAATAACGAATTCTTCATCAGGAGTCACTGCGACTGAGTTTACTGAATCTGGATGCGCTTTCCAGGTAGCGATAATTTCCCCATTCTGAATATCCCACACTGAAATCATACCGTTACTGCTACCCATAACAATGTAAGTATTTAGAGCAACTATAGAATTAACTATTCCACTAATTTCATCAGTAATAGCTTTTGCGAGAGTAAAGTCTACAGCAGTTTCCGTGGTATTTTCTTGTTTGGGAATGGGTGTAGAAACAGGGGTTATTGTTTCTGTTGGAGTTGGTGAGGTTTGAATAGTTTGAGGTGCTTGGGAAACTGTTGGTAATGAAACCTGTTTTCGCCACTTCCAAAAAGTATTAATTTCAATACCTCCTGAGACAATAACATCAGAGTTTTCTTGCAACTTGACAATACCGTTAATACCTACTAAGTGACCTTCTGCATTTAGTACAGGTCCGCCACTCATCCCCGCTCTGACTAAATTATCATAGAGTAAACTATACCCAGCGACAGGTTGCTGACGACCTGTAACCACTCCTGCGGTACTGAGAAAAATTCGTTGCCGGAGGTTACTGCCAGAACGTGGCCATCCCCCAACAAATACATTTGTTCCTGGAACTAATTGAGTTGGGTCTCCTGTTTTGGCAATGGGGTAGTTTTGAGAACTGCTAAATGGGACGATCGCTAAATCTACATTTGGCACTTGTTTAATGAGGGTGTAGTACACTGGGTGCATTTCCCCATCGGGTGTGCGTACTTGATAGTCTCCTACCTTATTGACAACGTGCCAGTTGGTGAGTATATAATATGTATCTCCTTGTTTTTCAACAATTACTCCTGAACCACTTCTGTTTTGTCCGTCAATTCTAACTGTAATTTCTGCGGCTATTTTGTTGATTTCTGATTCTGTTGCTCCAAGAGCAATTTTTGGTGTTATTAGTGAAATAGTGCTGGCGATACTAACAATCAAATTCCCGATCTTTGTTGTATTTATATTGAGTAAATTACTAATAATAATTATGACAATGATTCTCTTAAAATTCATGTTTTTGTTCTTTTTTTTTAGGGAATAGGTATGGAAAATAGAAATAAAGATAGGTGTACCTCATTAGTCTGAGAAACCCTATATATAGCAATCAGGAATGAGATGTGAGAAAAAACTGTAGGGGTTTGGTCTCCAAACCCGAGCTAAGATAGGGTTTTGCAACCAAACCCCTACGTTAACGCGCGTCAGAAGTCAGAAGTCAACCCACCCCTAGCCCCTCCCAAACCCACCCCTAGCCCCTCCCAAACCCACCCCTAGCCCCTCCCAGGAGGGGAAATCGTTAGAAGTTGACGCATTTAACGGGGATTAGAGCAAGGCTCCAAAAACATAACGCCTACCCATGCGGGGTTTTAGACCCTTTTTTTTGATAAAATATTACAAATTCTCACAAATCACAACTGATTGCTATACAATTAGGGTTTGCTGAAAAAGTCTTTTTAAAGGAGTAGGGGAGCGGGTAGGGACGTTGCATAACAAAAATGCGTTTTCCGTTCCGGAATGCTGCCTCTTCCAGAGGAGCTGCGAAGTGCGCAAACATGTCGCACAGGGTTAGCGGAGCTTTGGGTCAGCAAAACGTCCCTACGGGAGTAATTTTTTGGCTATACTATGCGCCATAAATGCTAACTTTTTCAGTATCAAGAGCTGAAAACCAGGTACTTTTTCCAGACCTAAAAATGCACCTTATTTCTTGTCAATGCTTTTATATTTAATCAGCCAGCCTTAATTAGGGTTTGCTGTCTCCTAGAGCAGCGTCGGGAGGATGTCAACTGCTCAAACTATAGGAAAGAAAATTCACTAAAGTTGCCAATATTAACATTATTAATATCATCACCTGGAGTTACATTAACAACTGGATCGATAGTAGTTTGAGAGAAACCAAATTTTTGCACTTCTCGTATTGTGTAAGTATTAGGAGGTAAATCCTCAAATGAATAGAAACCAAATTCATCAGTTATAGTTGTAGGCTCCCCAATATCTAAGAGACTATTATCATTCAAATCTAGATACAAAGTGAAGTTATCTAAACCATTTTCTCCAGGTTCAAATATTCCATTAGCATTTCTATCATTAAATTTAATGCCATTAATTTCACCTCGGTTACTTACATTGCCAATATTGACATTTGTAATGTTACTTCCTGGAGTTACATTAATAATTGGGTCGGGAGTAGTTTGGTCAAATTCTGGATTTTGAGTTTCCCGAATTATATAAGTATCTGGTGGTAAATCTAAGAAAGAATATTCACCATTAATATCAGTAATAGTCGGGGGTTCTCCATCATCCAAGAATCCATTTTCATTCAAGTCTAAATATAGAGTAATATTTGCTAAACCATTTTCTCCAGGGTCAAATATTCCATTAGTATTCGTATCATTAAATTTCGTGCCGTTAATTTCACCTCGATTATTTACATTGCCAATATTGACATTTGTAATGTTACTTCCTGGAGTAACGTTAATAATTGCTTCGGGAGTAGTTGGAGCAAAACCTGGTGGAGAAATTTCTCTCAAGATATAAGTATTAGGAGGTAAATCTCGGAAAGAATATTCACCATTAATACCAGTAATAGTCGGAGGTTCTCCTTCGTCTAAGAATCCATTTTGGTTTAAGTCTAAATATAAAGTAATATCTGATAAACCCAATTCTCCAGGGTCAAATATTCCATTAGTATTCGTATCATTAAATTTCGTGCCACTAATTTCACCCCGGTTACTTACATTTCCAATATTAACTATCAGATTGCTTCCCGGAGTTACATGAATAATTGGGTCGGGAGTAGTTTGATCAAATTCGGGATTTTGAGTTTCCCTAATTATATAAGTATTAGGAGGTAAATCTTGGAAAGAATATTCACCATTAATATTAGTAATAGTGGGAGGTTCTCCCTCATCTAAGAATCCATTTTGGTTTAAGTCTAAATATAAAGTAATATCTGCTAAACCTAATTCTCCAGGGTCGAATATTCCATTAGTATTTGTATCATTAAATTTCGTGCCACTAATTTCACCTCGATTATTTACATTGCCAATATTACCAATATTAACTGTTAGATTACTCCCCGGAGTTACATTTACAATTGGAGTGGGAGTAGTTTGGTTAAAACCTGGTTGTTGAATTTCTCTAATTGTATAAATATTAGGTGGTACGTTATTGAATAAATAACCCCCGAAATTATTAGTAATATTAGCAGGTTCATTGAAGTCTAAAGAACCATTGTTATTAATATCCAAATAAATTGTGAAATTAGGTAAGCCAAATTCGTTAGGGTCTAACCTACCATTAGCATTAATGTCATTGAATTTTAAACCACTAATGTTACCTGTAGAGTTAAACTGGGATGCTGTTAATGTCGGCATATATTACTCCTTTTGCTATAGAAAATTAAGATTTTTGAATGTTATTTTCCTGGGTATTTAAAAATATTTATATTGAGCAAAATATTTTTGTCTGCTAAATCAATTCCAGAATTATTATATCTGCAAGTTTTAATTGAAAATTCTGAACTATATTGATAAATCCGGATAGATAACTCAGTTTTATGGCTGATGCCTCAAAAAATCTTAATCATCAAATAAATTCTAAGTAACCTGTCATAAAATCCCTGATTTTTGTGGTTCAATCTGTAGGATATGCCGATTTTTATGATTTAGATATTGTCTGAATTTTAGATAATAAAAAAACACGGCATAATATTCCGTGCTTTTCAACGTAAATTTACTATTTATCTGAAGAGTAAGGGAATAGGGAGAGAAGTAAGCCTAAGAATAATTAGGGCTTGTTGATTAAATCTTAAAGCATTAACAGATAAAGGTAAGTGCCTTTTTAGGGTAAGCATTCAGCTATTAGCAATCAGCTATCAGCAATAATAACAATTAGCAAAAGTAATACTATACTTGGGTGACACTTCAGTTATCAAGTAATTAACACAGGTAAAATAATTTATTAGCTAATTATTAGACAGTTAATGTTAATTATTCTGATGTTTAATTCTCCCCCAACCTCCCACACTCCAGTACGGAGGTTGCATGCAACCTCCCTCCCCCAGCCAATTAAATATAGCAATATTTTTCGTTTCTTAATTAAATATTGGTTTGATAACTTACTAAAAGCAATAGCTGTTAACGCAGTTCCTCCGGAGGAGGCTAGCTGTTAGCTGACGGCTGAATGCTTACTTTTTAGGTGGGGAAAAAGTACCTAGTTTTGAGCTGCTTGATGCTCAAAAAGGAGCGGATTTTGGGTGCATAGTTGAGCAAAAAAATTACTCCCCTACACTCTCCTACTCTCCTACTTCCCCTGTGAATTACAGTTATTTGTTTTATGTTCTATTCCCTATTCCCTGATATATTTATTACCACAATAAATTAGGTTGTTTATGAGGAGGATAATTTCTTCTTTCAACCTCTCTTTGATTTGGTATCCACTCAACAGGAGCAGAAGGTAAATTATTTTCATCTAGAACATTTAAAAAACTCAAAATTTCTCGATCATTAGGCTTTAGTTTCAAAGCTTCTTGAACAACTTCTCTAGCTTTTTCATAATTTCCTAAACGATAAAAAACTTCTCCTTTTCCCATCCAAGCATCAGCAAAATCAGACTTTAATTGAATTGCCTTATCATAAGCAGCGATCGCTTCTTCATATTCCTGGAAATTTGTCGTTAAAATATTTCCTCTGAGATACCAAACTGCAAAATCATCTGGCTTATATCTAATTACTTGATTAAAAGATATTAATGCGTCATAAGGTCGATCTAAATAAGCGAATAAAGCTCCTTTATCTCGCCAAGCTAAATAAAAATCTGGTTTAATTTTTACTGTCTTTTTATAAGCATCTATTGCTCCATCATATCTACCTAAAGCAGACAAAACATTTCCCTTGCCATACCAAGCTGGATAGAAATTTTCCCTGATTTTTATGGAGTGTTCAAAAGCTATTAATGCTTCTTCAAATTTCTCTAACCGATACAAATGATTCCCACGATTTGCCCATGCTGCTGCATTAGAAATATCCTCTGTTTCTGGAACTTTTAAATAAGCTTCTATAGAAAAAGCTTCTTTTTGAGTTAGTGGTGGTGGGGGTGAATTTTCCAATTGAAAATTTAATTCCATATTTAACTTATCTACTAACTCTAAAAAAGTATTAATAGGAATGCCATAACTAAAACCAATACTTACCCTTTCCACTGAATTAGACTCTTCATCATAAATTTTTGTACCTTCAGAAGCTCCATGAATTCCAATCACTCTTCCTTGAGTATCTAAAACAGGTGCGCCACTTAAACCCAATCCAGTAATATTGTTATAAAAAAGTTCATAACCATTAGAAATAGGGTCTTTAATAAATGCTAATTCATAATCTTGATTAATCAATAATCCCGGACTAAATAAACGTTGTCTTTCTGCTAAAGGTAATCTTGACTCAGGCCAACCAGACACAAAAACATGGCGAAATTCGGCTTGATAATCATATTCAGCTAAAGTAGCAATTTGATAATTTTTCTGACTCTGAAACTGTAAAAGTGCTAAGTCTACTCCTGGCAATTTTATGATTCTTTGATAATCAATTTCATATCTTTCTCCATCTTGAGTGAGAATTGCATATTCATCTTGAGTTTCTACAACGTGCTTCGCAGTTAAAACATAATAAGTATCTTTTTTCTGAGAGATAATTACTCCAGAACCAGGATTTATACCGTCAATTAATACTGTAAATTCTGTAGAAATTTGGTTAATCTCATCTGCCATTAATGCTAGAGAAACAGGTTGCTTTAAAACAATTGCTGTAGCCGGAATGAGTAACAAAGAAGAAGTAAGAAGTAAGGGCTGGATTGAGAGCAATAAATTAACTAAACCCGATAAAAAAATATTTGATTTCATATTGTTCTCTGAATCAAGATAGACATTTATAGTGATTTGATATTTGCAGAATATAAGAATAGAAATAATTGATTTTGCAAGACTAAATGTTGTGAGTTTTTACTATATATGGTTTATATTTGTTGATAGTCACTCATAGGAACTTTAAAAAGTCTTACTCTACTTGGAAGCCACAAAAAATTACCTTTATAAGAACTGACTTTGAAGCAGTTTTCTTATCAAAAAATGGATAATTACCATTAGGAAATATCCGTCTTTCCCCTACTGTCTTTTTTGGGAAGTCAGTCGTTTTATTGCGTATAGAGCAATAGAAATTTGTACTCAGCTATTTGCATCTGAAGTTAAGTCAGTCATTTTATTGCGGATAGAGCAATAGGAATGATTACTCACTTATTTCCATCTAGAAGAAAGTCAGTCATTTTATTGCGGATAGAGCAATAGGAATGATTACTCACTTATTTCCATCTAGAAGAAAGTCAGTCATTTTATTGCGGATAGAGCAATAGG
>JBFRWR010000082.1:0-6049 GCA_051439685.1 Trichodesmium sp. | reverse complement strand
TTGGAGCAGGAGAACATTTTGCTTTAACAGCAATGTATTTAGATAAAAATCCTCAAGAGGCTGTTGAAATTACTAATGAATTATGTGTTTATTGCTCCCCTCCAATTAATGTTATTACTAAAGAGCTGAATGTTAATAATAGGGAATAGGGAATAGGGTTTGAAGCTGATAGCTGACGGTTGAATGCTTACTTAAAACCAATCTTCTTGGTCGTTATTGTGTTTTTTATAAACCTTACCTTTGCCATGAATTTGACGAGTTTTTTCATAGAGTTTTTCTTCGGTTAGCTGCCATTTTGCCAAGACTTGCTTTAAGTCATCCTGAATATCTGTTGCCCCAGGAAAACCTCGATAACGAATTTTTAACCTTGCCAATTCTGCTAAGTTATAGTCAGTATTTTCTTCTTTTAATAGAGTATCAACTATTTCCCGATCTTTGCGATATTGAGGATGTTGTTGTTCTTCTGATTTCATAAAACTAAGGAATAATTGATAATAAATAATGGATAGTGGATAATTGATAATGGATAATTGATAATTGATAATGGATAATGGATAATGGATAATGGATAATGGATAATGGATAATTGATAATTGATAATTGATAATTACTTCTTTAACAAAGGAAAAAGGCAGTAAGGTTTAAAGCAATTTAGGATAACTACTCTTTCTTAACCATAGCAGTAATTATTGTAAGCATTCAGCAGTCAGCATTCAGCATTCAGCATTCAGCATTCAGCATTCAGCAGTCAGCTATAAGTCCCGCAACTTATTATCTGACTCACCCTCAAGGAGAAATTAGTCTTCAAGGAGAATTAAAAGTCACGAATAAAGTATACTCCTTTAAATATATCAGGAATTATTCATTATTTCCTCATTGCTGACTGCTAATAGCTGAATGCGCAGCATTCCGCAGGAAATACTTACTAATTATTAATTATTACTTACTTATAACTGATAACTGAATAACGGATTTAACTCTCTACATTATTCCACTTTTGAAAATGACTATCTTGATGATTATTTTGAGTATTATCAACTAAACTAGGCTGAAGTTCTACAGCTTTTTCTTGACAAAAAAATGCTTCATAAAATCTCCCCTCTTGTTCTAAAACTTTGCCTAAATTCCAATAAGCTGCTGCTAAATTAGGTTTTAATTTAATCGCTTTTCTATAAGTCATCATCGCTGCTTCAATTTGACCCTTTTTATAAAACATACTCCCTAAATTAACAAGAGCTTCAACAAAATTAGGATTAATTTTAATTGCCAATGAATAAGCACGAATAGCTGCATCTATTTTATTTTGTGCTTGTAGTGAATTTCCCAAAGTTTTGTAGACAGGAGCAAAATTTGCCTGTTTCTTTAATGCTTGATGACAAAGAGTGATCGCTTCTGCAAATTTTCCCTGAAAATAATATTTCTCTGCTAGTTTATTAATAGCATTAATATCATTTTGTTCCAGTTTTAATAATTCTTGGGAATTATTTTTTAATTGAGTTGATTGAATATTATTTGAGGATTGATTATCCTGTTTAAAATACTTTTTATCTTGTAAACTTACATTCATACTTAGTATAATAGTTTTAGGGAATAGGAAGAGTTATCGGTAACAAGGAAACAATATTTACCTTGTCAGTTGTATAGTGCTACACGCTAGGGAATAAAGACAAAAAGATAACTGTATCTAACAAGCTTGAGAAACACTATATAACAAGTCTAGTTCAAAAAGATTTATAATTTAATTTTTTCCTGTTCCCTCCCTGCATCAGTAATATCAGCAAACTAAATTTAATATTATATAGATTTTGCCAACCAGATGTAAACAAAGATGAATGAAAAAAGGAAAATTAGGAGAGAATTTGATGGTTTTTTCGAGATTAGGATAAATGAGTCGTTACAGTCCTAACTCAAATAAAATTGCTATATCAATTAATAGAGATTTTTATGTTGATTAATACAATAATTACTCGACTAAAGCGATACAAACCGATATAATTCAAAAACCTATAACTAATGTCTAATTAAGATAAAAAAGAAACATTAGCTATTACTACTCGCTAACCCAAAGTAAGCATCCAAGTTTGACTTTGCCTACCCATTTTTCCAGTTTCTTGAGACTGAAGTTCACTATTTGCTGTGGCAAAATATCGACCATAACTCGTAATAATAGTATTCATTAATACCATCTCTAAATTAATTTTTCCACGAGATTTCCTAAAAGCAGCTATTGCCTCATATCCATAGAGATTTTGATTAATTCCATAACGGATAGTATAGGAACTATAGCAATCCTAAATAGGTTGTGACAAATTCAAAAGTAAATAAAAAAGTTGAAACTTCCACCAGTTAAGTCTTCCATTTTCCCTATTCCCTAAAAAGCAGTAAGATTTTTGCCAGGAATAAAATAGGATTGCTATATCCTAAAAATAATTCATCTAAAACATCCACATTATTACGAATCAAAGCTGACTCATATTTTTCAAATGCTGCTGTTACCGAATTATTAATTATTAATTATTAAATAATTCAGGTTTAAAGCCTCCCCTTTTAAGGGAAAAAAAGAAATAATATTTCCTGATATTCAATCCTCTCGGTTTTAACCAGAGGTAATTATCAATTATCAATTATCAATTATCCATTATCCATTATCAATTATCCATTATTCATTAATGAACTCTGCCACAACATCAGGAATATTAATCTCCATTTTCAGTATCCTCTTAATCACAATATTCTAAAAAATTTTCTGGAACTATTTTCAATTCTCCAGACTTAAATCTATCTATCGAAACCCAAAGTGCGGTTTTTTTTCTTTCCTTCTCCCAAAAAGTTAACTTCTCTATTTGATAAAACTTTGAGTCAGCAAAATCACATTTATATAATTGAATTAACTCATGTCTTTCCTCTCCATCAAACATAAAAATATTTTCCATACATCCCAAATATTTAATATTAGTCAACTCAGCTTCAATCTCCTCTTTAAACTCTCTCCTTAAAGCATCAATACTGTACTCTCCAAAATCAACACCTCCACCCAGAACCCGATAGAAAGTTTCCTGTTTTATCGAGTCATAACCTTGAGAAATAAACAGGCGATCGCCATCTCTAATTATACCCAAAGCTAGAACCCTAATTTTATGCTTCTTACTCATAATTTCCTTAGATAAATATACAATAGATAGGGTATAGGGAACAGGGAATAAAAATACAAAAATATAACTTTACTTGATTAACTTGGTAAACGCTATAGTATGGAAAATTCAAGGGAGAAGTAAAAGTATAAATCAAAGCTAATACCTGAGCCGAATATAGCAATCCTAAATCATTTGTAAAAAATCAAAAAATAGATAAAAATCCTGAAACTCCTACTCCTGTTCCCTGTTCCCTGTTCCCTTTTTCTAGGATATTTTTTTCACAACTCAAATAGGAATGCTATAGAAACAAATATACAGCAATTTCCCAAAAGGCTGAGGTACAAAATTAGTGTGTTTTAGACAAGAGGAAAGATGGAATAAAAAAGACAAAAATATAAGTGTACCTCATCAACTTAAGAGTAAGCATTTAACGTTCAGCTATCAGCTTTATTACCTTTAAGAGAGGCAAAAGCAATTTAGAGATTTCATAGAATTAAGAGTATAGGTAAAAATCCATCACTTAACCTTAATAGTCTATCTAATTACATCGTTCATTAAGAAGTTGTTGGCGAACCATTATGTAGTCATATCTGACGGCTAATAGCTGAATAATTACCCTGAATAAACCCTATAAAGTACAACTAATTATTATCATAAAAACCATCTTCATCGTTATTTTCAGGTACAGGCCAATCTTCATTTTGACCACCAATAATCAGTCTTTCTATCAGGACAAACTCCTCACTTAATCGTTGCAAACTATTCACCAAAATATCAATTCCTAAAGCATCGCTAGTTCCCAAATCAAACCAACAACGACACCATAATCCTTGATATTCTACATCTCCCATATTGTGCATAACAGCCATCATACTTTGACTATTTCCCTGACTATATTCCATGTAACTAATTTCTATTCCTACTTCTTGCACTTGTAAATTTTCGGCATTAAAACCACCTAATTTTCCTAATAAAAACCATGAGTCAAATAGTTCTTCTATATAATTTTTTTCTGCCATAGAAGGAACTGTGCTAAATTCTAACCAAATCCATACATTAAAAGGATTAAACTCGCGAAATTGTACTTCCATAAATGTACTTCCATAAATATTTACTATAAGTTTTTTTTAGCTCAAATTAATTAATAATAAATAGCAAAACAAAAAGATTCATAATTAATTTGGTTTGATACTTCCTACAAATATACAGCGAATTTCCAATGAGTGAGGTAAAATTTTGACAGGCAAGATGCCTACAAATTTTTTACAATATATTTGTACCTTATAAATTCGGAATCTGCTGTAAAACTAATTTGCTGAGAAAAAATTTAGGTCATTTCATTTATCAGTTATTAGTATCTCTATAGTAATCCTATTTGAGTCGTGTACAAAATTTTCATGGCTTTTAGGGAACAGGGAATAGGGAAGAGTTTCACTTTGTTTATTTACTTTTTGATTACCCGCTACCTATTTAGCATTCCTCTAGCTTCAACCATAAGTTGAAAATCTGGAATTTTATTTTTTTATTCCCTTAAAAAAAGTCAGCTTTAAACCTTATTTTTTTAGTCAGCAGTAGTCATAAATATAGCAATCCTATTGTATTCGTGTAAAAAATTTTACTGCTTTTTAGGCAACAGTTCATTAATGGATAATGGATAATGGATAATTGATAATTACCTCTGGTTAAAACCGTTACGGAATTGAATATCAGGAAATATTATTTCTTTTTTTCCCCCTTTTAGAGTGACAGCTTGCGGCACAGCCAAGGGGAGCCTAATAAAGCTGAATTATTTCATTAATAATTAATAATTATTCGGTAACAGGGAACAGGCAACAGCCAATAGGTGGGAGTTTCAGTTTTTTTATTTACTTTTTGATTTATTACTACCTATTTAGGATTGCTATACAAAGACCTAGATACCAAAATATTAACAAACTAATTTACCTCAAAAACATAATTAATTTTGAGTTGTCAATAAGTTAAGAGCTGGTAATTCTGGCGGTCCCCATGTACCTAAACCATCTCTAATAGCATCTCTCATTGGGTCACAAGGGCGTTTTCCATCATCTATATTATTAATATTTTTACACTGTTCAAAAAATATTTGTGCGACTAAACGTCTAGGCATTTGGTCAGGCTTTGACAAAGCAATCTGAAAATTTTCTTCCGCCTTTTTTCTGATAGCTAAATCATTATCTTTATCCTTAGCTTGACTAACTAAAATTTGTGCTTTTAGATAATGTACCTCTGGATTTTCTGGAACTTTGGACAAAGCTTTGTCTGCATATTTTAAAGCTTTTTTCAAATCGTCTAAATCTCGATAAGCTACTGCTAACCCACGATAAGCTAAATGATGAGGATAGGCTTTTTCTTGTAATTTTTCTATTGCTTTAGCAGGATCGGAAAAAGGTAAATTTACAGCTAACATTAAATCCATGTATCCTTTGAGTAAATTTAACTCTGGATCTGATGAATTAATTCTTTCTGCTTTGTCAAAATGACTAAGAGCTTTTCTCAGTTTTTCTAAAGCTTTTGGAGTTCCTTTTAACGTACCTTCCTCAGATATAATATAAGCACCTTCTAAAAAGTAACCTGTTGCAGCATAAATATTACCACGCACAGGATTAATTGCAATTAAATTTTCTGCTACTTCAGTAGTTTTTTCAGCATATAATTTTAGTGATTCCCAATTTTCATCTAAGTAATGTAAGGAAGATATCATGGCATAAACAAGAGGCTCATCTATCTCTTCCGACTCAGCTATTTTTAGATAATCTTTTGCTTTTTTATAATTTCCTTCTGCAAACATAGCTTGAAAAGCTGCTTCAGTTTTTTCTCCTATTTCAATAGGATTTTTTTGACGAAATGGGTCTCCTATTGCTGGATTTATCGACAAGTTTAAACTTATCAAAGTA
>JBFRWR010000081.1:0-20340 GCA_051439685.1 Trichodesmium sp. | reverse complement strand
TCAATGGCTAGAATATTATGGAAAAATTTGGGATAAGGCAGTTGTTGCGGTGAATCCTAAATACACTTCACAAGATTGTTCTAATTGTGGACATAGAGTTAATAAAACTTTGTCAACTCGTACTCATGTTTGTCCTAGCTGTCAAACTGAAATATGTCGTGATACCAACGCAGCACGAAACATCTTGAGTCGTGGATTAGAAATAGTAGGTGTTGAGTGGAATCAAGGTACCGTAGGGCATACGGGAACCTCCTAGTAATGGGGAACGCTTTGGGAGATAACGGCCTCTGCTAATGATGGGCAACTTGATTTAGTAAGCTGTGTCGATGAGCAAAGAATCACTTTTTGTGAGAATCCCCGCACCTTTAGGTCGGGGAGTATGTCAAAGCATAAAAATGGTATTGAAGCAATTCCCAGGCGACTCCTGACTCCTGATGACTGACTCCTAAAAAGTTCCCGAGCTATTTGTAGCAAACATTTATCAAATTGGTATAACTCCATCACTCAAGCAAATGTAGAAAAGTTTTTGATATTTTAGTATCAAATTTAATTTCTATTTATTATTCATTTCTTAATATGTTTTATCTCACCTTCGGCAGGTCAATTTGTAACATTAAAAGTAGTATGAAAATTAGTAGCTTGTTCATTAATGGATAATTGATAATTACAAGATGGTTTTAACCGTTACGGAATTGAAGATCGGGAAATTCAAGAGCACTTTTTTTCCCCTATCCAAGGGGAGGCTTCAAGGCGCGAATTATTTAATTATTAATAATTAATAATTGGGTAAGAAAGAAGAAAGCAAGACAACTATTTGTCACTTAAAAATATAGGAAATATATGTACCTTTCCACCTCTGATATATACCAGATTTTAAGCTTTTGAAGTCTTACCTCTTTTAGATTTTAGTCACTCTAACCTCTCTTAATACTTGTTTTACAAACAGTCTCTAAGTTGTAATATTTTCCTGGTAGGGGTAATTTATTAGGGAATTCTCCGCTTTCCATGAATTACCCCTACAGGAATCAGGAGTCAGGAGTCAGAATGTTAAAGGTTTTCAGCTAATATTAATTATTATAAAAGTTGTGACGACCTATGGGCGGATTGCTATAGCATTTCTCAACAAGGGTGAGGTACAATTTTTTTCTTTTTTTATATTCCCTATTTTCCCATTTTATTTACTTCTTTTCCCTACTCCCAACTCCCTAAAACAAAGTAATTTTTTACCAAATTCGGATATCCAAAGCCTCCCCTTTTAAGGGTATGAAAAAATATTTAATTCAGTATTTCAAGCCTCCAACTTTAGTCGGAGGTTCACTGATAACTGTTAACGCAGTTCCTCCGATAGGAGGTTAACTGATAACTGATAACTGAA
Organism: Trichodesmium sp.; assembly: GCA_051439685.1. Lineage (GTDB taxonomy): Bacteria > Cyanobacteriota > Cyanobacteriia > Cyanobacteriales > Microcoleaceae > Trichodesmium. The sequence goes on along the minus strand of JBFRWR010000081.1, from coordinate 18,965 downwards.
ATGACCTGATTCCTTGTGGGAATTGTTATAATAAATATCCAAATATCTGCAAAGTAAAATTAGGGATAAAATTCAATGAGTAAAGTTGACGAACAAAATCAAACTGATTTACCAAAAAGCACTATTTTGATTGTGGATGATAATCCAATCAATATGAAATTAGCAGTTAGCATTTTAGAGAATTATAATTTTAATATTTTAATATCTCTGAATGGTGAAAATTGTTTAAAACAAGCAGTAGAAAGTAAACCAGATATTATTTTACTCGATGTTTTGATGCCGGGAATTGATGGATTTGAAACCTGTAAACTTTTAAAAGCAAATCCAGAAACTATAGATATTCCGGTAATTTTTATGACTGCTTTATCAGATACACAAGATAAACTTAGGGGATTTGAGTTAGGAGCTGTAGATTATGTAACTAAACCAATCAAAATAGATGAAGTTTTAGCAAGAGTAAAAGTACATATCCAATTAAGACAATTAACTCAACAATTAAAAAACAAAAATTTACTACTCGAAGAAGAAATTACACAAAGAATAGTAGTAGAAGCAAAACTCAAAGAAACATTACAGCAATTACAACTTGCTCAAAAACAAATTATTGCGAAAGAAAAACTTGCTTATTTAGGTACTTTGACTTCAGGTATTGCCCATGAACTTTATAATCCTCTAAATTTTGTTCAGAATTTTGCCCAACTTTCTATCGAATTAGTAGATGAACTTAGAGAGGAATTAAATTTAGAAACAAACAAAATTGCATCTGACAAACTTGAAAATTTCCAAGAAATTATTGATGAGGTTAAAAGTAATGCTGATGGAATTTTTCAACATAGTAAAAGAGCCGAAAAGATTATTAAAATCATGGTCAAGCACGCACAGGTTGACAATAATAAATTACAATCGGTTAATCTGAATAAAATTGTGGATGAGTCATTGAAATTTACTGGTGAAAAACTATGGGAAAAAGATAACTTTTCCATCAATATCGAAACTAATTATGATGAATCAATTGGTGAAGTGTATCTTTCATCTGCTGATATACTTCAGACTATAACTAATATCCTTGACAACTCTTATTATGCTCTGAAAATTAAGTTAGAAGAAAAAAAATCTAGTAATCAAGAATTTCACCCCAGCTTATCTCTAAAAACAAGGAACTTAGGAGAAAAATTTGAACTGTGTATATATGACAATGGCGCCGGAATTAACCCTAAAATTAGAGATACTATTTTCAATCCTTTTCTAACTACTAAACCACCAGGACAAGGAATAGGTTTAGGTTTATCTCTTGCCTATCAAATTATTGTTGAACAACATCATGGGAATATTACTGTAGAAACAGAATTTGGAGAATATACTGAATTGATAATTGAATTGCCAATAGATAAATTAAAGAAAATTGTTAGTTTAGAAAACTAAAATCATAATTAGGGGTTGGTGAAAAAGTCTTTTTGTGAAGTCAGGGAATAGGGAGTAGGGGAAAAGAATTAAGAATTAAGAATTAAGAATTGCCTCTTGTTTTTTCTCTTCCAATATAATCCTTATTTATTCAAAAACTAGGAGCTGACTGCTAATAGCTGTTTTGTTAAGGCACAACTACGTTAACACTGCGCATTCATGTCGGGCAGCATTCCATAGGAAATGCTTACCCGATAATTAGGGTTTGCTGATTCAATATAAAAGTATTGGCAGCTAAAGGTTTTAACCTTTGCACTGTCTGGAAAAATTACCTAGTTTTTAGCGCACATGAAACGCGGAGCAAGTGCGGTAGCTATATCGCTCCCTTTCGCGATTATTGATGTTCTATTCATCTATTGTCCAATAGTTATTGACCTGCTGATTTGCAATAGAACATCCGTTCCGCTTTGCTACGCACATGAAACGCGATCGCTCTCTTTAGCGATTATTGATGTTCTATTCATCTATTGTCCAATAGTTATTGAGCTGCTGATTAAATCTCATAACCTTTACAGGTAAAAGCTTCAGCCTTTTTAGTTCTAAAATTGATGTTTTATTCATCTATTGTCCAATAGTTACAGCAGTTTCCGCGCGTTATATAGAGCTTTTCAGATCAATGAACCACACTCAAAAAATGATAACCCTGTAGGGACGTTGCATGTAACGTCCCTACTGTGGTCTATTCAAATGAAAACCGTTATAAAGTACAGATGCGGATCAAGTATTTATTTTGGGGTTTATTTGATCTAATGGTTAAACTCGTTAATTTAATCTGGAACCCGCCCCTACAAATTGGCATCATTTTAGATGTGTCAGTCCTGTGCATAAAAAATGATTCCAGAGAGTAACATTTACTTTTGCCGAGCTTAAAAAACGGGCAAGTTGATTTTCTGGAAATATCTATTAGACATCTACGATAATTACAAATTAAATCAATTATTTTCCCCCTACGGACTTTCAATGCAACTAATCTTAAAAAATAAATGAAATTATGGAACACTCCCTAAATTATTAGATATATTTATTTAAGCCAGTACAGGACTTACGCATAAGGTACGAAAAACTGGGATTTGAGATTGCTTTCCTATCGGTTGCAATGACGGAAATACTTTGTGCTGCGTAAGTCCAACAGCCTTTAAACCAGCACGTTTAAAAAAAATCAAACAAATAACTAGAAAAAATAATTATGCAAACTGTTCCGAAACCACAAACAAAAATTGATAATTCCCCTCCAGAAACTATTACTCTAGATGTGAGTGGGATGAAATGCGCCGGATGTGTCAAAGCAGTAGAAAGACAACTCACCCAACAAACAGGAGTCTTATCCGCCCGCGTTAACCTGGCAACGGAAGTGGCAACCGTAGAATGTGAAACAGGAACCATCGATCCTAACGCCCTCGCCCAAAAACTTACAGATAATGGGTTTCCCTCCGAAGCACGACTCGACATATCCGAAATAGATGCAGCTCAAAAACAAACCGAACGCCATCGCCAAGAAATTAAACAACAAATTACACAGATAGCGATCGCTGCCTTTTTGATAATTCTCTCAGGAATGGGACATTTATGCCACTTGTTTGGCGTAGAAATTCCCGTTTTCGGAAATATTTGGTTTCATGCAGTTTTAGCAACCTTGGCATTATTATTCCCAGGGCGAGAAATAATTATTGATGGTGTTCAGAGTTTATGGCGCAATGCTCCGAATATGAACACTTTAGTTGGTTTAGGAGCTGTGACTGCTTACACTGCTAGTATTGTCGCCCTGCTCTTTCCCCAATTAGGTTGGGAATGCTTTTTTGATGAACCTGTGATGATTTTAGGTTTCATTTTGTTAGGCAAAACTCTAGAAAAACAAGCTAGATATAAAGCAGCATCTACCCTAAAGTCATTAATTGCCCTCCAACCAACAACCGCGCGTTTAGTTCCTCCACCGAATGGGGAAAATAATTCTACAGACTCTGTAGAAATTCCCGCCTCGCGAGTGAAAGTAGGAGAATATTTACAAGTTTTGCCTGGAGAAAAATTTCCTGTGGATGGAAAAATATGGGATGGCAGAACAACAGTTGATGAGTCAATGCTAACTGGTGAGTCGATGCCAATAGTTAAAGAATGTGGTGCTAATATTGTCGCCGGAACTATTAATAAGTCTGGCACTATAGTTATTCAGGCAACTCGCACAGGTTCAGAAACGACATTAGCTCAAATTGTGAAATTAGTGGAAACTGCTCAAACAAGAAAAGCACCAATTCAAAATTTAGCAGATACGGTGGCAGGATATTTTACTTATGGGGTAATGAGTATCGCTACCTTGACTTTCCTCTTCTGGTATTTTGTCGGAACTAATATTTGGTCTGAAGTTTTGCAAGTAACCAACCATGAAGGGATGATGTCTCATCCTACTTCTCCCCTACTTTTAAGCTTGAAACTGACGATCGCTGTTTTAGTTATTGCTTGTCCCTGTGCTTTAGGTTTAGCAACACCAACTGCAATATTGGTAGGTTCGGGAGTTGGTGCGGAGAGGGGTTTATTAATAAAAGGTGGGGATGTACTAGAAAAGGTGCATAAATTAGATACCATCGTCTTTGACAAAACTGGAACTTTAACTACCGGACATCCCACTGTCACCGATATTTTGGGAAATAACCCGGAATGGTTGTTACAAGTTGCTGCGACTGTGGAAAGTGGAGCGAGTCATCCTCTAGCAGAAGCAATTTTACAAAAAGCAGAGCAAGAAAATATCAAGTTATTACCCGCAACAGAATTTCAGACAGAACCAGGTTTAGGAATATCTGCTGTTGTAGATGGTAAAACAGCTTTAGTTGGTAACTGGGAATGGTTGAATAGACATAAAATTCTGGTGGAGAAAGAAAATATTCCCACTCTAACAGGTAAAACAGTAGTTTATGTAGCAGTGGATGGAGCATTAGTCGGAATTATCGGAGTGAGTGATGTGCTGCGAGATGATGCTCAAGCAACAGTTAAACATCTGCAAAACATCGGTTTAAGAGTCATATTATTAACAGGCGATCGCTTTTCCGTTGCCGAAACTATTGGACAACAGTTAGGTTTAACTGGAGAAGATGTATTAGCAGAAGTGCCGCCCGCTGGAAAAGCAGAAGCGATCGCTCAGTTGCAGGCAAAAGCAGGAAATGTCGCAATGGTAGGAGATGGTATTAATGATGCTCCTGCTTTAGCTCAAGCAAACGTGGGTATTGGGATGCAAGCTGGTACAGATGTAGCAATAGAAACCGCCGATATTGTTTTGATGCAGGATAAATTGATGGATGTGGTAGAGTCTATCAAACTGAGTCGCGCCACATTTAACAAAATTCAGCAAAACCTGTTTTGGGCGTTTGCCTACAATATTATTGGTATTCCTGTAGCTGCCGGAGTATTGTTACCCAGTTTCGGAATTATTCTGAACCCCGGAGTTGCGGGGGCGTTGATGGCGTTTAGTTCCGTGAGTGTTGTAACTAACTCTTTATTGTTACGCAGTCGAGTAGTCAACTGACATCTAAGCTGAATATGGGGATGATTTGGCTGACACGGAGACACGGGGACGCGGAGACGCGGGGATTATGATTTCTGCTCTCTAACAAAATCATCCTGCAATTATCCAATAAAATGTAGGTTAGATAGAACAAAGTGTTAGCGAAGCTTATCCGTAGGATAAACCTAACAAAGCTTGATTATTTTTGGGTTTCCTACGTCAACCCAACCTACTGGACTGTTTCATCTAAAATAGTGCAATAGATTTGTCATTGCGAAGGACAGTGAAGCAATCTCAGACCAATTTGCTATTGCACCATTTAAGGTGTGTCTGTCCACTACGTTTATTTCAATTAAAACTCAAAAATCTTTTTTTCTATTCCCTAAAACATAAACATAAGTATCTCATAACAACGCAAAGTGCTGTAACTCTAATAATTAATAAAAAATGACAGGCAAATTAATTGTATTTGAAGGTGTAGAAGGAGGAGGTAAGACTACTCAAATTCAACTCTTGCAAGAATGGTTATTAGGCAAAAGTGAGTTCCACAAACCCTTATCAAAAGAAGTAATTATCACACGAGAACCGGGAGGAACAAAATTAGGAAAAGCCATCCGAGAATTACTTTTAAATCCAGATATATCTACAGATAAAATTCAAGACAAAACAGAATTATTATTATATGCAGCAGACAGAGCGCAACATATAGAAACTTTAATTAAACCCGGTTTAGCAAGAGGAGCAATAATATTATGCGATCGCTTTACTGACTCAACTATTGCTTATCAAGGATATGGTCGTGGTTTAGATTTAGAATTAATTCAACAACTTAATCAGATAGCTACAGGTGGCTTCAAAAGTGATTTAACTTTCTGGTTAGATATTGATGTAGAAATTGGTTTAAATAGAGCGAAAAAGCGAGGAAAAATTGATAGAATGGAACAAGCAAATATTGACTTTCATCGACGAGTCAAACAAGGCTATCAAGAATTAGCCAAAAATAATCCTTTGATAGTAAAAATAGATGCTAATTTAACTATAGATAAAGTACAACAGCAAATTCAAGAAATTATCATAAAAAAATCAGAAGAATGGCAATGTATTTGATGGAAATAAGAAATAAGAAACTGAGTTGATTAGACACGATAAATCTCCGAAAACTGGTATAGCAGTCACGAATGAGATGTAAGAAAAAACTGTAGGGGTTTGGTCTCCAAACCCCATCTTAGCTAGAGTTTGGAAACCAAACCCCCTACGATAAAATATTACAAATTCTCACAAATCACAACTGATTGGTATAGTATGGCTTGAGCAAAAAGATAGATATTTAATAAGCTAAAGCTTTACTACTAAACTGAAAACCTGAAATAGTGGAATCGTAGGGGCGGGTTTATAATTAATGAATAATTAATAATTAATAATTAATTGCCTCTGGTTAAAACTGAGAGATAGTACGCAATTAGGGAAATATTATTTTATTATCCATTATTCATTATTCATTATTAATTAATTTACCCAATTATTAATTATTAATTATTAGTAATTAAATAATTCTGGTTTAAAGCCTCCCCTTTTAAGGGGAAAAAAAGAAATGATATTTCCCGATATTCAATCAAGAACGGTTTTAACCAGAGGTAATTATCAATTATCCATTATCAATTATCAATTAATGAAAGCCCCCCCTAATGCATAAAATTAGTTGTGTCAATCCACTTCAAACAACAATTTTTTTATCACTAATTATTCAAACTTAACCTAACTATTACCATCTCAAAAAAATCAATATGTTAAAATTATACGAATTTCCCCCATCAGGCAACTGTTATAAAATTCGCCTATTATTAACCCAGTTAGAAATAGACTTTGAAAGAATAGAAATTAATATATTAAAAGGAGAAAGTCGGACTCCAGAATTTCTACAAAAAAACCCTAACGGTAGAATTCCAGTATTAGAAATAGAACCAGGTAAATTTTTATTTGAATCCAATGCAATTCTCTTTTATCTCAGCACAGGAACAAAATTTTTCCCTACTAATAAATGGGAACAAGCTGAAGTAATGCAATGGTTATTTTTTGAACAATATAGCCATGAACCTTACATTGCTACTTGTCGTTATTGGATAAAAATTTTAGGGAAAGCCGAGGAGTATCAAACAGAAATAAAACAAAAACAAATAAGTGGTTATGCTGCTTTAGAGGTGATGGAAAAACACTTAGCCAAAAATCAATTTTTTGTAGGAAATAATTATACTATTGCTGATATTTCTTTATTTGCTTATACCCACATGGCGGATGAAGGAGGTTTTAATTTAAACCAATTTCCAGCAATTCAAAATTGGATAGAAAGAGTGAAAAATCAACCTCTTTATTTGTCAATAAAGGAGTAATATGGTGTTCGGATAATTAGCGATCAAAAAAATTTTTGTTTGTAGTTGGGCTTTAGCCCCATTTATAGTAAGGGCTAAAGCCCAACTACGAACTTTAATTATAACTATTTAACCGGACATAATATAACATCATTATTCATTAGGGGTAATTTTGCCGAATGCTGCGCAAACGTAAATTACCCCTACTTCTTATCTTCCACCTTGAATATGCTATTACAATTCACCTCCATTATCGGACAAAACCAAGCCATAGAATTATTAACCCAAGCAGTCGCTCATCAACGCATTGCTCCTGCTTATCTATTTGCCGGAACTTCAGGAATAGGAAGAGGTTTAACCGCCCAATGCTTTATCGAACTCCTATTCTCCAATACCCACTCTCCTACCTCCGACAGTTCATCCCTAAAACTTCGCCTCCATCAAAGAAACCATCCAGATGTATTGTGGGTAGAACCAACATATTTACACCAAGGAAAACTACTCTCACCAACAGAAGCAGCAGAAGCAGGAGTCAAACGCAAGTCACCTCCTCAAATACGTTTAGAACAAGTCCGTGATATTGCTCAATTTCTCAGTCGTCCTCCCCTCGAAGCAGCAAGATCAGTTGTAGTATTAGAACAAGCTGAAACCATGAGAGAAAGTGCAGCAAATGGTTTATTGAAAACTTTAGAAGAACCAGGGAAACGAGCAACCTTGATTTTAATTGCTCCTGGAGTTGATTCATTGCTGCCTACTTTGGTATCGCGCTGTCAACGTATTCCCTTTTATCGGTTGACTCAGGAAAATATGCAGTTAGTATTGGAAAAAGCAGGTTATGGGGATATTTTAAGTAACCCAGAAGTAATGGCAATGGCTCAAGGAAGTCCGGGAGAGGCGATCGCTTGTTGGCAAAAACTACAAGAAATTCCGGCAGATATTCTTAAAATTGCGACTCAGGGTATTCAGGATATTCGTCAAGCATTAGAAGTAGCGCGAGATATTAGTAAAAATCTGGATACAGAGGCGCAGTTATGGTTGATAGATTATTTACAGCATTATTATTGGAGGCAACAGCAAGTTTACGGAGTGGAATTTCTCAAACATTTGGAGGCAGCAAGAAAATATTTGCTTTCCTATGTACAACCTCGCTTAGTTTGGGAATGTACGTTAATGGCTATTTGTTCAAATTGACCGAATATAGTTTAGAATTTAAAAGAAATCCACAATCAAAAACTAGGCCATTTTTCAATTATTGGGCCAATAAAATTAGGCTATTTGCGCGGATGGGTAGCTGTACAACAGAGAGGTTGAAAAAAAATGGCTGAGGTTGAGTCTGGGCAAAGGTTTGAATTATATAGGGGGCTTAGGGGGATTCGCGCAGTTTGGCAAATGTTGACGTGGCAAAGGTTTTGGCGTTTTTTGGAGAATGGCTCTTGTCAAGCTGTGGCTGGAAATGTTATATTTGGTTATGTCCCGCGCAAGTGTACCTTGAAAATTAAATATAGTCTGGGTTTGAAAACTCTGCAGTTTAAACTTACTAAAATCCCTATTAGGGATTGAAACATCATCTTTTGGTAGTAAGATTCAGCTTTTTCTTCGTTTAAACTTACTAAAATCCCTATTAGGGATTGAAACGATTGATTCATCATTATCTAATGATTGACCAAAGTTTAAACTTACTAAAATCCCTATTAGGGATTGAAACCTAAGAGATATAGGGCGAGGGGGCGAAGCGAGAGTTTAAACTTACTAAAATCCCTATTAGGGATTGAAACAAAACTTCTATCCCAGCTCACAAGGTTGAGGCCGTGTTTAAACTTACTAAAATCCCTATTAGGGATTGAAACGAGTTACCCCCCGACTTTGATTTTGATATCGAGAAAGTTTAAACTTACTAAAATCCCTATTAGGGATTGAAACTTTGGTGTTTCATAATTAATAGAAAATCCAGTCAAGGTTTAAACTTACTAAAATCCCTATTAGGGATTGAAACCGGGACTTTTGGATCGATAATCAAGATCGATTTAAGGTTTAAACTTACTAAAATCCCTATTAGGGATTGAAACTGGAATTTTAATTGGGATATTAGCGATGAACAAAGTTTAAACTTACTAAAATCCCTATTAGGGATTGAAACGATTGATACACAATAAAATCCCGAAAACCATCATGTTTAAACTTACTAAAATCCCTATTAGGGATTGAAACAAGAAAAGGATTACTTTTTGCTAAAGATCAATAGTTTAAACTTACTAAAATCCCTATTAGGGATTGAAACTTTGGACGGCAGGTTTGGGCGATCGTTTGCCATATGTTTAAACTTACTAAAATCCCTATTAGGGATTGAAACAAACTTGATTCTCGACATGATGACTTGCCTTACGGTGTTTAAACTTACTAAAATCCCTATTAGGGATTGAAACGGCTTAATGCAATCACTACTGATAGATTAATGCAATGTTTAAACTTACTAAAATCCCTATTAGGGATTGAAACCATTGGTTTGGCAGCATAGAGTTGACTAGCTCTCCTGAGTTTAAACTTACTAAAATCCCTATTAGGGATTGAAACGAGAAAAACTATTTTCACAAGTAGACTGAATGTAATCGTTAGGTTTAAACTTACTAAAATCCCTATTAGGGATTGAAACACCGATATAACAAGTATATATGTCATGAGATTTATGTTTAAACTTACTAAAATCCCTATTAGGGATTGAAACTATCGAGGAGGATGTTATTGATAAAATTACTCCTGTTTAAACTTACTAAAATCCCTATTAGGGATTGAAACTAAATCTCAACCTCCAAAGTACCACCAGCACCAGGTTTAAACTTACTAAAATCCCTATTAGGGATTGAAACCTATACGGATTTCGCCAGTTTCAGGGTCTACTACGTTTAAACTTACTAAAATCCCTATTAGGGATTGAAACACTGCTGGTGTGCCAACATATTTGATTTGGTATTGTTTAAACTTACTAAAATCCCTATTAGGGATTGAAACTCACTCCTGGAGAACCTATTACTTTTAATGTAGGTTGAAACTAACTAAAATCCCTATTAGGGACTATTAGGGATTAAAATAAAACGTTACCTATGGCAATAAATTTATTTATTATTAATCAATAATTTTTTATGGTTCAAACTATTCAAGCTCAAGATATTACCCTAGAACAACTACAAGAAAACTTTGGACTACAACTAACAACTGATAGTCAATTTTTTCCAGAATGGCAAGAAAATTTACCTCCGTTAACAGATGAAGAAAAACACACTCTAGAGAGAGTTCGCAGTAATTATTTTAACTTAGTTAACCGTCGCCCTTTATTAGAAGAGGGAGTAAAAATGGTAATTTTATCACCTTTACTAGACTTAGCTGGATTTTTTCAAGCTCCCTTTTCTATAACAACTGAAACTTCTGTAGAAATTTCTGCTGAAGATAATGATTTAATTGTTAGAGGTAGAATAGATGTTTTAGTTGTACAACAGAGACTTTGGATACTGGTAATTGAATCTAAAATTACAAAGTTTGACGTGATGGAAGCTCTACCTCAAGCTTTAGCTTATATGTTAAAAGACTGCCAAAATAATCTGCCAAAGTTTGGTTTTCTGCTTAATGGTAGAGAGTTTGTATTTGTTAAACTGGAAACTACAAATTTACCAATATATAGTCGTTCCTATGCTTTGTCTATTGAGAGAGAAAATGAACTAGAGCAAGTTTTAGCAGCTCTTAAATATATTGGTAATTTGAGTTAACTTTTAAAAGTATCTCTTATTTTAGGAGGTTTTAAATACTAAATCTTCTTTAAAGAGAAGATTTAAGAGGATATTTGAAAAGTATGAATTTTGATTGAGATACCCCCTAGCCTCCTTTGAAAAGGGGAGATAAAGTACAAAGTCCCCCTTATTAAGGGGGATTTAGGGGGATCGATAACTTATCCAATAATATCATGTTTGGTTAAATAGTTATTATAATTAAAGTTCGTAGTAGAGCTGCTAGCCCGAACTGTATATAGGGCTAGCAGCTCTACTACAAACAAAAGTTTATTATAAGTGATTATCCGTTAGCGCAGCTCCCCTGCAAGGGGAACATGATATAACCTCTAAAACTTTATTTTCTGGAGAATAATCCTAATAATATCATGTCCGGTTGAATAGTTATAATTACAGCTTGTATTAGAGCTACTAGCCCTGTCTAGAGTTCGGGCTAAAGCCCTACTACAAACAAAAACTTTTTTATCACTGATTATCTGGACATGATATAATTTCAATATTCAACCTTCATTTGGAGGCATTTCTTTTTTCTGAAAGCCCTGAATTATAGTTTGTATAGCTAAAGCAATTAAACCTATAGTAACCATCCCACACATACAGGCTGCAAAAGTCATAACTCCTACTACTAAAGTCCGAACAGCAGTAGACATATTTACCACAAAAACATTATCTGAAATAATCGGTTTACTAGCAAATGTTTGAGCAATTGACTTTGTTAATAGATATAAAAGTGTAGCTAGTCCACCAGAAATTACAGAACTAGCCAAACATTGTAAAGGGTGAACTTTAGGAGTAGATTTTTCCTTAGATTTGGAAGTAGAATTTGTCATAATTTTTGAATAGTTGAATTAGGAATAAAAAAGGGCTTAATAGAGTTAGTTAGGAATCAGATTTAGTAGTCAATTTTTTGACAAAGTTTTTTAGATTCAATCTTTATTTCAAAATCTATTTTGATGAGTTTCATCAGTGGATTAGTGATAATTAAATTTTGGTTTTTAGGTTTATTTTTTTGTTGGGTTTCCTGATGTCAACCCAACCTACAGTGTTGAATTATTGAAAACATGATATTTGAGATTACTGCTAAGTTATTCATCTATTTTTTTGTTGGGTTTCCTAACGTCAACCCAACCTACATTTTTAATTATTAATTATTAATTCTTAATTCATTAATGTGCAATACTAATCCCACTAGAGTTAAACTGTGCTATCCAAAATTCTAAATCGGGGTTAGCCATTTTCGCTTTTACTGCTGCCTTAACTTCCTCTGCTTGAGATTGAGATTCTGTTAAAGCAAATATAGTTGGTCCCGATCCTGACATCATAGTTCCTAATACATTTTGAGAGGCAAAAGCTTCTCTTAATTTTAATAATTGAGGATATTCTGGTAAAGCTACCTTTTCTAAATCATTATGTAATAATTTGCCAATTTCTTTGTAGTCTTGGTGAGCGATCGCCGATACCATTGGTCCCGAATGTACTTTTTGTCTACTATGTTCCTGACTTTCTGTATCAGAAATATAAGTATGGCCAAACTCTTGACGATAAGTCCGATAAGACCAAGGTGTAGAAATAGAGAGACTTTTGTATTTAGCCAAAACTAGATAAAGCTGGTCTAAATTTGGCAGTGGGGAAAGCACCTCTCCACGTCCAGTTGCTAAAGCGGTACCGCCACCGATACAAAAAGGAACATCCGAACCCAACTGCGCTCCTAAATCTTGTAATTCACCCTGAGTCAAACCCAGTTCCCACATTAAATCTAAACCAACTAATACTGCTGCTGCATTTGTAGAACCTCCTGCTAATCCTGCTGCAACAGGAATATGTTTATGGATAGTAATTTCAACGCCTCCGTATCGAGCAAATACATCTGGAAATTGTTTAGTCATCAGAGAAGCTGCACGGTAAGCAATATTACCCGCATCTGGAGGAACTAGGGGATGTTCGCATCGCACCACAATAGTTTCAATACCAATGGCACGAATATCTATTTTATCTGCTAGACTAATGCTTTGTAAAACCATAGCTAGTTCGTGATAACCATCTAGGCGATCGCCGATGATTTCTAGATAGAGATTAATTTTGGCAGGAGCGATTAAAGAGTAGGAGCGCATTTTAGCTAATTTAGGATTAGATGTTTTAATTATTTTATTATAGATAAACCACACAGTCAAAACTAAAATTTGGCTAGGAAGTTTCTGGAGAAAATCCTTACTTTGGTTTACTAAAATGAAAACTGCTGTATTTTTACTTATACCAATTCCCAAAAAGAATGCTATACTTCATCAAAACTTCAGTTATTAAGTAATAAGTAAGCTTCAGTCATTTTTATGACGATTATCGGTATTAAGCCAAGATATCTTAATTCCTTTGAACCCTACTCCCTAAAACAAAGGTACAATTGTTTTTTTGATTTTTGACTCCTGATTTCTTGCTCTTCCCTACTCCCTACTCCCTACTCCCTACTCCCTACTCCCTAAAACAAAGGTACAGTTGTTTATATGTTTTTTTACTTCTCATTTCTTGCTCTTCCCTACTCCCTACTCCCTACTCCCTAAAACAAAGGAATTTTGTATCCCACCTGTAGGGGAATTGCTATACTAATTGTTATGTTCAATTTTACTGGAAAAAATGCTAAATAATTACACATATATTTATTTACATGGCTTTGCTTCAAGTCCCAGGTCTAATAAAGCCGTATATTTACAGGAACGGTTTGCCGAAATCAACATTAATCTCAATGTTGTTGACTTAAATCAAGATGATTTTTTTCACCTAACTCTAACCAGACAAATTCATCAAGTCGAGTCAGTAATTACAAATAAATTTACACCAATAATCTTAATTGGTTCCAGCTTTGGCGGTTTAACATCCACCTTTTTAGCAGAAAGAAATCCAAATATTAAAGCAATAATTTTACTAGCACCAGCTTTTGATTTTTTATCCCATTTACGTCAAAACTTTGGAGAAGAAAAATTACAAAAATGGCAGGAAAGAGGAGATTACTGGATATATCATTACGGCGAAAAGAAATATTCTCTTGTCAGTTATGACTTCATCCGAGATTTAATGAAATATGAAGAAAAAAAATTAGGGCGACATCTACCAACTTTAATTTTTCATGGTTTAAATGATGATACAATTCCCATTAATTCCAGCCGAAAATTTGCAGCAAAACGACCTTGGATAGAATTAATTGAATTTAAGAGTGACCACACTTTAGGTAATGTCATCTCTCAAGTTTGGCAAAAAATAAATAAATTTTTAAACCAAAATTTAACTTAGATAAATAATTAAGACAAGCTTATAAATATTCTAGGAATCAGCAAATATTTATTATCATAATTATTTAGATATAAAAAATAGACATGAGTCAAGAGAAAACCATGAAAACTTTAGCTGTTGATATTGGTGGTAGTGGCATTAAAGTAATAGTTTTAAATGAAGTAGGAGAAACAACTACAGAACGTCTCCGTGTAGAAACACCTAATCCAGCAAAACCAACACCAATATTATCAGAAATTGTCTCTTTAGCAGCACAACAAGGAGAATTTGACAGAGTATCTGTCGGTTTTCCTGGAGTAGTTATCAGTGGCGTGATTAAAACAGCAGTAAATTTACACCCAGACTGGATAGATGTAGATTTTGGTAAATTACTTTCAGAAAAGTTGGAGAAACCTGTGCAAATTGCTAATGATGCTGATATTCAGGGTTTAGGGACAATTGAAGGTAAAGGAGTAGAATTAGTATTGACTTTAGGAACTGGTTTCGGTTCAGCATTATTTGTAGAAGGAAAATTAGTTCCGAATTTAGAAATGGGGCATCATCCATTTCGCAAAGGTGAAACTTATGAAGAACAGTTAGGTAGAGCAGCATTAGATGAAATAGGTAAAAAGAAGTGGAATGAACGCTTAGAAAAGGCGATCGCTAACCTACAGCATTTATTTAATTGCAATTATATTTATTTGGGTGGTGGAAATACAAAAAAAATTACATTTGACTTACCAGCAAATGTCAAAATAGTGCCAAATGTAAATGGTTTATTAGGTGGTATTGCTTTGTGGAAAAATAAATAAATTATATCAACTAAACCCAACTAACTCTGTGTAATTAATTATTAAATTAGTTACATAATTTTTGAGGATAGTCAGGTATAATTATCATCTTAGTTTTTTTCCTACTCCCTACTCCCTAGTTACTTATTTATAACTATTAGACCTCTGGTGATAATCAAAAATTAAATGAATTATCGTACATAAATAATCATTTTTTTCTCCCTACTCCCTACTCCCTACTCCCTACTCCCTACTTAATTTATGTATAAATATTCAATAGGGCATAATCTTATTTAGGATTAACTAATTTCAACAGCTTTTGCTTAACTTGGAGGTTAAAAATATCCCACTTTTTTTGACAATAATCATCGTTATAATTAAAACCAGAAAGAAAACCTACAGGAATTTCAAAACCCCCTGCTTGAGAACGTCCACCACCAAAAAAATTTCCATGAGCATCAGTTCCAAAAGCTTCTT
Organism: Trichodesmium sp.; assembly: GCA_051439685.1. Taxonomy (GTDB): domain Bacteria; phylum Cyanobacteriota; class Cyanobacteriia; order Cyanobacteriales; family Microcoleaceae; genus Trichodesmium. The sequence goes on along the minus strand of JBFRWR010000081.1, from coordinate 3,343 downwards.
TAATAAATTCATCTAGGTCTAAAGTAATTTTATTAGTGCGTAGAGAACCAGTAACTATTTCTAGTTCTTTTTCAGTATCTTGAACAATGCCATAAACAACAGCAGTATGAACATTTTCTTCTGTTAGTAAAAAGTCAGCAGCTTGAGGAATAGCATCTCGATCTAAAGCACGAAGATAACCAACACCAGAAATAGAGAAATTATTATTAGTATAACGATGAGATAAAGCTCTTTCAATAATATCCATTACTCGTTGAGACCGAGAAGATTGTAAGACCGCATCTAATAAACTAGCATCATAAAAACGACTTAAAAAAGCTGCAGCTAAAAAATCTTCATCTGTTGCTTGTCGTAAATGATTTGTATCAGACCTAATGCCATGCATCAAAGCTGTTGCACATTTGATATGTTCAGGAATATTACTATCAAATTCTAATAAACCAGCTTGAATATATTGAGTTAAAATTGTTGCTGTAGCTTTTGCTGAAGGACGAATATCTACAAACTCAGATTTTAAATTGTCTTGTAAACTATGATGATCGATAATAACTTTTACAGGAATTGTTTTTAATACCAATGATGTAAGTTGACTGGTAGTACCTTGATTGTCAATAAAAACACATCCTTGATAAATAGATAAATCCTTTTTTTGAGCTGTTTCTAATGTCCACTTTTTAATTGGCAAATTAGTTAATTTAATCAGAGTAATATTCTCTTGATGACTGACGGTTCCAGCGTAAACAATATCACATTGAATATTATATTGTTCAGCAATTAATGTATAAGCCCAAGCTCCTGAAAGTGCATCTGGATCGGGAAAATCTTGGAGAATAATTAATTGAATAGTATCAGAGTTTTGCTCTAAATTTTTTTTCAAAGCATCTACTTTTAAGTTATTAGGACTAGGGATAATTTTACATGAATTTTTACTGACAGGTCTTGTAGCTAATTCCAGATGCTCAACTTGAGGCTGATTCATAATACTTATTTTCTGATTAAACTAAGAATATTATACAAATTTCTGGTATTACTTTTAATCTCCAGACTAAGAGAGGATGTAAATTTGAGATAAATCAAGAAAAATCTGAATTTTAGGAACTCAATTATCACCAGAAAATATAAAAAGAGTAGAATAAGTATATGTCACTAATTTGACAAATATAATAACATATATTCTCTGCTTAAACTTCTCTCTTGAACTGGCTTATTTATCCAGTAAATTGTTTCTACAATACATCACTATCTTACAGTTTAACCATCAAGATTTGTATATACTTAGCTTAACCTCCAGCTAAATTTTTACTTATCTTCAGCAAAATTTAAACACTGTATAGACTGATCGAGTTCCATTCTTTGTTTAGCCTTATTTAAAAAGTAACCACTCATCATCGCCGAAGCTAGAAGTTGACCAAGATTTTCCCGGCTAGTTGTGATTGTTACACCAAAGTTTTCTGGTGGTAAATGTCCCAACATTCCTTTTAAATTTTGTTCCATAATTTGAGCAACTTCTGGGTCTGGTTGAGAAAGTTGAGTGACAATTTCTGGATGCAGAGATTGAACATATTTCCACAATAAATTACTACTATTATTTTCAGCAGGATAACCAGAAATATTATTCATGTTATTCATTGTAGTTACCTTAATCTATTAAACTTGTTTTATCTTAATTGTATGATAACAAAGCATCCTTGAGTTGTTCCAGTCAGTGCAACCGAACTTTCCAAGACGGAATTTTCTACATTTTTTATTCATAATTATTTAGGAGTCAGGAGTCAGGAGTCAGGAGTCAGGAGGAAAGAAAGAAGACCTCTCCCCCAACCCCTCTCCTGCGAGGAGAGGGGGGAGTTATCTCCCCCTTCCCTTGCAGGGAAGGGGGTTGGGGGGTTAGGTTTTTTAATCCACATTTTCAAGCTTGACACGGCACTACAGTTTGTTACAGCTCTTAGCCAGATAAACCTGCCCCTACAGTTTTTTTTTAACGTTGACGACGTAGGGGCGGGTTCCCACCTTAAATTAATGGGAAGTCAACAATATAAATAAACCCGCCCCCATTCCGCGTAGTTATCAATATTCAGCATTACCCAATATCAGGTTGAAAGCGGGGCGGGTTTAGATAAATCAATCAGTTTTAACAATATTCCTGGTAAAACCCGCCCCTACTATTACACCATTTCAGGTGTAGTCATATCATGTCCGGTAGCATCGGTATTGTATAGCAAAGGTAGGGAACAGGGAACACTTAACTGGAAACAGGGAGGAATAAGCTTTAAAACAAGGAAAAACTTGATATGGCGGTAGATATTTTCCCAACTTTTACACAAACGATACCAACGGACATGATATCAGTTATGACAGTTTTTTCTTCAATGAACCTGCGAGATAAACACCAAGTAAACCCAAACCAAATACTGTAGTAGGTTCAGGAACATCAGCCCTGGTGATTTGAGCATATAACATTGCTTCTGCTACTGAATCTTCTGGCGAGTTAAACTCACTGACGAAAGTATTACCACCATCACTAGAAAAACCTATTAACTGTAAAGTGTAATCTACTCCTGCAAAGTTAAAAGAATCACTTGTGAGACCATTAGCTGAAAATCTGAGTTTATCTCCATCTAACACAGGATCGTCCGTGGTATTCAAAGTTTGCTCAATATTGAAGGTATAGTTAAAGTTTTCTGCATTATTGAAAGGATTAGTAAAAGACAACTCCACCTCTAAAGGGAAATCTCCTTCAAAATTAGTACTGCTGGTAAATACCGCACCATTACGATAGGTTAAATCTCCAACTGCAAATAAGGTATCTACATCTGTACTGAAACCTAAGCCATCATATTGAATATAATTTGTGACAGAACCATATATAGGAGTTCCCCAAGTTAGTCTGTTATTTGTGCCACCGTCTTCATTTGAAATAAATGCTCCAAATGTTCCAGCAGGTAAACCCCATGAACCAGATGATGTTCCAGCAAAAGTAATAGCTTCAACTTTTCCTGTTGTTGCAAACAACATTGTAGTAGTTGCTATTAGGGTTGGTAAAAATTTAGTTCTGTTCATTGTCAACTATTCACCTAATTTTTCGTTTTTATCAGTTGATCGTCTCAATAACTTACTTCTTCTGTCACTTACATTTTCAGGAATATAGTAATCCTATTTTATTCGTGTTAAAAATATTACTGCTTTTTAGGAAACCGGGAACACTTACAGCGCTTTTCAGATGGATAAACCACACCGTCATCACCAAAACCCAGTAGGGGGGGGTCGCGAAAAGGCCCGACAGTGGTCTAAAGAAATTAAAACAGCTGTAAAAGGAAAAAAGGGGGAGTTTGAGTTTTTTTATTTA